>JANLPK010000048.1:0-2178 GCA_031367205.1 Alphaproteobacteria bacterium | reverse complement strand
TGACGCCCGACAGTGTCTACCTGTCGCCTGCCCCGCTCTATCACGCCGCCCCGCTGGCCTATGTGCTCAGCGTCCAATCCTTCGGCGGCACCGTGGTGATGATGGAGCGGTTCGATGCCGAAGCTGCGCTACGCCTCATCGAGCAATACGGCGTCACCCACAGCCAGTGGGTGCCCACCATGTTCGTGCGCATGATGAAGCTGACGCCGGAAGACCGCGCCCGCCACGACCTCTCCAGCCACCAAGTCGCCATCCACGCCGCCGCCCCCTGCCCGGTCGAGATCAAGCGGCAGATGATCGAATGGTGGGGGCCGATCCTCTACGAATATTATGCCGGCACCGAAGGCTCCGGCTCGACCTTCATCACCAGCCAAGACTGGCTAGAGCATCCCGGCTCCGTCGGCAAAGCGGCGCTAGGCGTGCTGCACATCTGCGATGAAAACGGCGAAGACCTACCCGTCGGCGAAACCGGCCTCGTCTATTTCGAGCGCGAAACCCCGACCTTCGAATACCACAATGACCCGGCCAAGACCGCCGATGCCCGCCACCCCCAGCACCCCAATTGGAACGCCCTGGGCGACGTCGGCTATCTCGACGCCGACGGCTATCTCTACCTGACCGACCGCAAGGCGTTCATGATCATCTCCGGCGGGGTCAACATCTATCCCCAAGCCATCGAAGACGCCCTGGTCACCCACCCCAAGGTCGCCGACGTGGCGGTGTTCGGCATCCCCGACCAAGAGATGGGCGAAGCCGTCAAGGCGGTGATCGAGGTCGCGCCGGGCCAGGTGGCCTCCGACGAACTGGCCGCTGAACTGATGGCCTATGCCCGCGCCAACCTCGCCCACTACATGGCCCCGAGATCCATCGACTTCATCGCCGAGATGCCGAGGCTCCCGACCGGCAAGCTCTATAAGCGGCTGTTGCGGGACGCCTATTGGCAGGATCGGAAGATTTAGGGTCGGGCCAGTTCCCGGAATACGCTCTAAGCCGCGACTTTCGGCTTGACGCTCAACGTCACATTCAAGGCGCTCAACACCGACAACAAGGTCGCCAGGGTGGGGTTTGCCCCCTCGCCGATGGCCTTATACAGCGAGCCCCGCGCCAGACCCGCCGTCTTGGCGATCTCGGTCATGCCCCGCGCCCGAGCGATGGTCGAGAGCGCATGGGTCACGTCATCCAGGTCGCCGGTCTCAAAGGCGGCGGCAAGGTACTCGGCCACATCTTCTGGGGTCTCCAGATAGGCGGCGGCGTCCCAAGCGATGGTCTTGACTGTCATCCTCGTCACTCCGTTTCCGCCGCGAGCTGCTTAGCAGCCCGAATATCCCGAGCCTGACTGCCCTTATCGCCGCCACACAACAGGATCACGATTTCCTGTCCGCGCGCCGCGAAATAGAGCCGGTATCCCGGCCCATGGAAAATCCGCAACTCACTCACGCCCTCACCGACCGGTCGAACATCGCCGAAATTCCCACGTTCCAGCCGTCCGATCCGCACGAGAATATGCTTCTGCGCCGCCCGATCCCGCAGGCCCTCAAACCACGCGCGAAAGACATCGGTTTGCTGAACCGTGATCATGTGTTCCTTATATGGGACGGTGGAGTTTCGTCAAGTCGGAGCGACAAGGACCGTTTGCGTGGCGGGGCGAAAGTCCTGTGCGTCTTCTGGAGTGAACCCCTGAAATGAGACAGAGAAAATCGATATACGTCCAGACTTCCTCGTCACATCCTTGTTGCCTCCAACAGCCTTATCCAAGCTGAAATACCATTCGGTTCTGGCTCATAGTGGTTTGCTTTTCCTGATACTGGACGGAAAAGTCCAACTCGTCCTGAAACAAATCCCTTTACAACAAACTTCGACTTCACTCGTCTACCTTGAGAGTTCTCATAGTTTATCTGGATTTCAATTTCGGGCAGGGTCCGGGTGTCCCTCGCCATTTGAGCGATAGCGCTTTTGATTCCGTCAAATTCTTGGACAGGCGTATTTGTCACATCTATAGCCGCCGCCAACGCAGCCACTGCCAACGCGTTGTTCATCGGTCTGGGAAGCACTACCGGGGTAGCACTCTCGGCCTTGATAATAGGTATCTCAACCGACCCTCTGACAGATAGATCGATTTGGCTGTGACCGACAGCATCGCTAGAGATAGTAACTTGGTCACCAGTAAGGCTGGCAATA
>JANLPK010000027.1:0-5734 GCA_031367205.1 Alphaproteobacteria bacterium | reverse complement strand
CGTGGACTTGTCGGAAACATCTAAACCCGCATAAACTTCAACCATGGTCCATTCTCCTTCGTGAAGCACCGCGATCATCTCGCAACGACTTCGTATCCCAAGGAGAATGGGCCTACCTCAATTACCCGATGTCACCGTAATGCCGACGGACACGCCCAATGTCCGCCGACGTCTTCATGGAGCGAGCGGACTGACTACAGACTGGCTTGGACACTATAGAGCCCGGCATAGACACCGCCGGTGGCGATCAGCTCGTCGTGGCGGCCTTGCTCCGCGATGCCCTGCTCAGTCAGCACCAGGATCCGGTCGGCATGACGCACCGTGGAGAGACGGTGGGCGATGACTAGGGTGGTCCGCGCCTTCGCCAACTCCAGTAACGCCCGCTGAACAGCGCGCTCACTCTCGTTATCCAGCGCGCTGGTGGCCTCGTCGAAGATTAGGATCGGGGGGTCCTTGAGGAAGGCCCGCGCGATGGTCAACCGTTGCTTCTGGCCCCCGGACAACCGTACCCCCCGCTGGCCAACCTCGGTGTCGTAGCCCTGAGGCAGGGCCATGATGAAGTCATGGGCGTTGGCGCGGCGGGCCGCCTGTTCGATCTCGGCACGGGTTGCGTCCGGCCGGCCATAGAGCAGGTTCTCGGCGATGCTTCCGGCGAACAGATAGACATCCTGCTGCACCACCCCGATGTTCCGACGAAGCGCGTTGAGAGCGATGTCCCGGATGTCCACCCCGTCGATCTGGATCGCTCCCTCCGTCACCTCATAGAAGCGCGGAATCAGGGAGCACAGGGTCGACTTGCCGATACCGGAGGCACCCACCAGCGCCACGAACTCCCCGGGCTGGATATCCAGGCAGGTGCCGCTGAGTACCAGGGGATCGTTCGGGCGATAGCGGAAACTCACATCCCGGAACGAGATCGCTCCCTCGACCTGGGCCAGATCACGCGCGCCGGGCCGGTCCTGGATGTCCGGCTCTGTCTCCAGGATATCCATGAACCGAGTAAAGCCGGTGTAGCCCATCTGCCAGAGCCGTACGAAGTTGACGGTCCGGTTGATCGGGTCCACCAGAATGGCCACGCATAGTAGGAAGGTCAGCAGGTCGCCCACCCGCAGCTCCGCCTGCACGACGCGGATGGCTCCGGCCACGATGACGCCCACCGTGATCAGTTGGGCGATGGTGGACATCCCGACTGAGAACCAAGCCTCGCTCTTGTAGCCAAAGCGCCGGATATCCAAGAACCGCGCATTTTCCCGCTCAAACCGGCGGGTCTCGATGTCCTCACCCACAAAGGACTTCACTACACGGATGCCGGCAAGGGAGTCCTCGACCTGTTCGTTGATCGCGGCGATCTGCTGTTTGCCTAGCTGCAAGGCTTGTCGCATGCGCCCATTGAAATAGACCGCATAGACGACTGCGATCGGGAAGATGCTGAGGATGATCAGGGTCAGCGGCTGGTCGATGAACGACAGCAGGGTGACTGCGCCTGCGAACTTCAGGAACGAGATGGCGATGTCTTCCGGTCCGTGGTGGCAGAGTTCTCCAATGTCGAAGAGGTCGTTGGTGATCCGGCTCATCAATTGCCCGACGCGCTGGCGGTCGTAGAAGCTGAAGGGCAACTTCTGGCAGTGCTCGAAAAGCTCCCGGCGCATAGCGCTTTCCATCTTCGTGCCCATGACGTGGCCCTGGTAGTCGACGAAGAGGGTGCAGAGCGCCTGAACCGCTAGTAGGGCCAGCATCAGACCGCCGGCCAGATAGATCTGGTCCAGGACGAGGGCGACGTCGCTGATGTCGTTTAGCTGGCGGGTGATGTAGCTGGCACTGATCGGCAGCACGAGGGCAGTCGCCGCCACCAGAATGGCGCAGGCGAGATCGCCGACAAGCAGCGGAATGTGCGGCCGATAGTAGGAAAGAAGCTTTCGAAGCCGCCGTCCGGCGGATGTAGTATCTCTAGGGTCGGCATCGACCCGGGTTTGCGATGGCATAGGTCTTCATGTCCAGTTGATGGGGGCATTTCGGTTCGGACATGAAGAATTTCATCGGAGACTCCTCGGTTTGGACGGTCAGACGTGATCAAGACCTACCGCCATCGTGGTGCGTGCACAAGGGAGCTACCGGCGAGCTCGCCGCTGCGAAATTTCGGACGCGTACTCCTTAGTTTGCCATTTTCCGAACGGCGGCAGGTCGCCGCAGATGGACTGACCCCTTTCGCTGAGATGCGAAAATCAGGGACAGCTGAGCTGCATCAACCCCGCAATGCCGACCCAATGCGTTCCAACGCCCGCGCGAGGTCCGGCAGGCCATCGGAGATCGTTGCCCACACCACGTCGGGGATGACTTGGTCATCATAGTCGTGGGCTAGGAAGTCTCGAAACCTTGCGGGTTCTCGCCACGGGCCCTCGGGGTCCAAGGATTGCAAGTCGACGACGCGACTAAGGTCTTTAATCGCCTCGCCCAGGGCGATGAAGGCGCGCTCAACCGCGTAACGTCGCAGCTCGTCGGCGACATAGGCCTCAACATCCAACCCCGCCGTCCACTCGAATATCAGGATGATCTGCTGCTTGGCGCGCTCAACAATAGCTTCCGGTGGGAGCGATTTGCGGCGGTCAGAAGACATGGATGAGGTCGGCGGCTGCGCCCTGTCGTAGGCGTTCCGACCGGTCAAAACCCGCCTTGGCCAGGATGTCTACAGGCCGACCCAAGATGGCCGCGAACTGGTCGTGCAAGGGGCCGAGGGTGAACAGGGTGATCGGCTTATCCGGCGTGGTCTCGACGATGAGGTCCACGTCGCTGTCTGGACCGGCTTGATCACGGGCGACCGACCCGAACAGGGTGACGTGCAACACCCCTCCAGCCCGCAATTCGTCGGCGCGGCGCAGCAAGGTGGCAATGACATCGGCCCTGGTCATGTTGGGCTTATAGCAGAAATTGGCCTGATCTGGACAGGCTTTGAAGTAGGGACACGAATTACCTTTTGTGTAACTTCCACAGCATGTTCTAGCTCGCAACCGCTGCCATTCGTGCGGCGACCGGCACTTTCGGGGATCGCGATGTTCATCAGGTGTCCCGACGCGAGATGCAAGACGGCTTGAAGGCAGCACTCGACAAATAATAACATGAAGGTTATATTATCTCATGCGATGGACTGTGACCTTCCACAGGGCGTTTGAGGCTGAGTTCGCCGAACTGCCGCTTGGCGTGAGGGAAGAACTGGCGGCAACGGCCACCTTGCTGCACTCGCAAGGGCCGCTGTTGGGGCGGCCTCATGCGGACACGCTGGCGGGGTCGAGGCACGCAAACATGAAGGAGCTTCGGTTCAATGCCGAGGACGGGGTCTGGCGTGTTGCATTCGCGTTTGATCCAGCGCGCAAGGCAATCATTCTGGTTGCCGGGGACAAGACCGGCGTGGCGCAGAAACGGTTCTACAAGGGGCTGATCGCCAAAGCCGATGCCCGGTTCACCGAGCATTTGGAAGCATTGAAGGGAAAATAGCATGGCTGCCAAATTACGGACCGCCCAAAATCAGAGCGCGTTGGGGCGCACCCTCGATGAGGTGATCGCCGCTATGCCGCCCGAGAGCCAGGGGCGGATCGCCGAACGGTCTGCCGAGCTGCATGCCGAAGTGGAGGGTCTAAAAGCCCTACGTAAGCTCGCTGCACGCAGCCAGGAGCAGATCGCCCAAAGCCTGGGCGTCAAGCAGCCTGCCATCGTCAAGATCGAACGTCAGACCGATCTATACCTTTCGACACTGCGCCGGTTTGTTGAGGCGGCGGGTGGGACACTGGAACTGCGCGTAGAGCTCCCCGGCACCGGCGTCATGCGTCTGACGGGCATGGGAGAGCTCAATGTCCCCTCGACTTAACGTAGCCCAACCGGTCAGACCCTCACCCCCAGCGGGCAGGGCTATCGCATATAGTTTCCTTCTCCCCTTGCGGGAGAAGGTGGCCCTGCGGAGCAGGGTCGGATGAGGGGTTGATAGGCCTCTCCGTTGGTCCTGGTCGCCTACTCTGCAAGTTTTGAGAGACCCCTCATCCGACGGTCCTCAGGACCGCCACCTTCTCCCGCAAGGGGAGAAGGAGCGAACAAGGGCTTCCAGATTACATGCGACAACCTGCCCCAGCGAGGGAGCAATGGGAAATGGTTAGGCCGCCATCTGCGTCCGCACCTTCGCCCGCAGCACGTCAATCGGCGCCAATCCCTTGTCGGTTTTGAAGTGCCAGTAGGTCCAGCCGTTGCAGGCGGGGGCGGACTGGATCATGGCACCGACCTTGTGGATCGAACCGGCCATGTCGCCGATCACCAGGGAGCCGTCGGCGCGGACGCGGGCGGAGCGTTTGCCCTTGGCGCAGTAGAGGGTGTCGCCGGGACGCAAGAGGCCTGCTTCGACGATCTGGCCGAAGGGGATGCGGGGTTCCAGGCGTTTTGAGCCCATGACGTCGAGGTCAGCCGGCGCAATGGGGATGACCTTGGAGATCCGTTCCTTGGCCACCTTGGCATAGTTTGGATCGCGCTCAATGCCAATATAGCGACGGCCCAGGCGCTTGGCGGCAGCGCCGGTGGTGCCGGTGCCGAAGAACGGGTCTAAGATGATGTCGCCAACCTTGGTGGAGGACAGGATCACCCGGTGCAGCAGGGCCTCGGGCTTTTGGGTCGGGTGGGCCTTGACGCCGTGCTCGTCCTTCAGACGCTCCTCGCCTGTGCAGAGCGGCAGGGTCCAGTCGGAGCGCATTTGCAGCTCATCATTGGCCATCTTCATGGCGTCGTAATTGAAGGTATAGCGCCGCGCGCCACGGCTTTTGGAGGCCCAGATCAGGGTCTCATGGGCATTGGTGAACCGGGTGCCCTTGAAGTTGGGCATAGGGTTGGTCTTGCGCCAGATGATGTCGTTGAGGATCCAGAAGCCCAGGTCCTGGAGGGTGCTGCCGACCCGGAAGATGTTGTGATAGCTGCCGATCACCCAGATCGCGCCGTCGTCTTTCAGCACCCGCTGGCACTGCGTCAGCCACTCGCGGGTGAATTTGTCATAGGCCGCGAAGCTCTCGAACTGATCCCAATCGTCATCGACGGCATCGACCTTGGAATTGTCGGGGCGTAGCAGATCGCCGCCCAACTGGAGGTTATAGGGCGGGTCGGCGAAAACCAGATCGACGGATTTGTCAGGCAGTTTGCGCAGCGCCTCAACGCATTCGCCCAGGATAATCGTGTCAGGAACCATGTCCGCCTCATCAACCGTAAGGCTGAATCCTGAATCATCGTGGTGAAGGCGGCGTTTCCGAACGTGGTAAAGAGGGGGTTAAGGCTGGGCCCCGTGCCATTTCACCCATGCTCCGTGCGGGTGGGTCTCGGCGAGGATCTGTTCCTTGCCGCCGGGCCACATGGTTAGGGTGACATCCATGATTGGGCCGAGGTGCCCGGCTTGGGGCTCCATGCGCAGCCAAGCGAAGGGGGCTTGGGTCGTGGCTTGAGCGCCTAGGTCTTGGATAACCGCAGTGAGTGCGGCTTGGCTTTCTGGCGGCATGTATTGCCAGAAGACCGAGTGGTAGAGCACCGTCACCGCGCCGGTCTGGGGCTTGGCCACCTGCGCGGGCCACTCTGCGGCGTCGGCGGTTTCGACCTGCACGCCTAGCGCCAATGCCAAGTCGATGGCCGCGCGGATGCGGGCCAGGCGCTCGAACTGATCGGGCCAGATATAGGCTAACATGCGGCGGCGCTGGACGGGGTCATTGAGGTCGCTGGG
>JANLPK010000005.1:0-4093 GCA_031367205.1 Alphaproteobacteria bacterium | reverse complement strand
GCGACAACCAGAAACTTCCGGTGCCGATCATCACGCCGACATCGAAGGCCTTTGACGGCGACCATGACGCGCCCTTGAGCGCGGCGCAGATCTTAGATCAGGGCCTGCTGTCGGCGGCGCAATGGCAGACGATCAGCGGCTATGCCTTGGCGTTGTTTGCGCGGGGGCAGGCGATTGCCGCCAAGCGTGGCCTGATCCTGGTGGACACCAAATATGAGTTTGGTCTGGACAGCCAGGGGCGGGTGATCCTCGCCGACGAGATCCATACGCCGGACTCCAGCCGCTATTGGATCGCGGCGAGTTACCCAGCGCGGTTTGAAGCCGGGGAACGACCGGAGAGCTTCGACAAGGACTTCGTGCGTAGCTGGGTGACGGCGCGGTGTGATCCTTACAAAGACCCAATCCCTGAGATTCCACGGGAGATGATCCTGGCGACCTCGGATGTTTATGTGCGGGCGTTTGAGACCATTACCGGCCAGGTGTTCGTGCCGCCGTCGGTGGATGAGGACATCTTGGCAAGGGTTCGGCGTAATCTGGCTCAGTATTTCTGATCTCGACACGGCCCGCGATTTCGGCATTTTTGCGCCATGCAAAACGAACCTTTTTTCGAACGTGATGGGCAGTATTTCCTGCCTCAAGTATGCGGACGCGGACCGTGGAACGAGAAGTCCCTGCATGGCCGGGTGGTCATTGGACTGTTGGGCCATGCGCTGGAGGCGGCCTATGGGGACCCAGACTTTGTGCCCGCCCGGCTGACCGTCGACATGTACCGGCTTCCCGGTTTTGATCCGGTCGAGGTCAAGACCCACCTGATCCGCGAGGGTGGGCGCATTCGGGTGGCCGAGGCCGAGTTCATCTCCGGCGGGGTCAGCATGGCCAAGGCGTCGTGCCAGTTTCTGCGCCGGACCGAGGCACCGGAGGGCGAGGTATGGGGCCCGGCCAATTGGGACGTGCCGATGCCGCAGGACATTCCCGCACCCGAACCGTTTGCTGGGCCGATGGGCAAGATGTGGGCGACACGGCCGATCTCCGGAGGGTTCGCCCAGCCTGGGAATGTACGGCAAACCTGGATGAGCGAGGTGCGCGAGGTGGTCGAAGGCGTGCCGCTGACGCCGTTCCAGCGTGTGGCGGTGGCCTGTGATTTCGCCAGTCCGTTTGCCAACGCCTCCGGCCAGGGCTTGGCTTATATCAATACAGATGTGACGCTCTATCTGCACCGGGCGATGGCCGGAGAGTGGCTTGGTTTCGAAAAGACCGACCACCAGGGTACCGAGGGTGTCGCGGTCGGGCAGTGTCGCTTGTATGACGTCGAGGGGCCCATCGGTTTTGCGGCCTGCGCGGCGCTGGGACAGCGGCGGATGCCACCGCCTAAGCCCTAACCCAATCGCCCAGACATGCCGCCATCGACGACCAGCACTTGGCCGGTAATGAACCGGGCGTCGTCGGAGGCGAGGAACAGGGCGGCGTGGGCGGTATCCCATGCGGTGCCCATCTTACCGCCGAGGGGCACGCGGGCATTGCGGGAGGCGCGGACAGCTTCCGGGTCTTGGCCGGTGGCACTGGCGATACCGGCCACGGCCATCGGGGTGTCCATCAGGCCCATGGCGATGGCGTTGCAGCGGACGCCCTTGGTGGAGTTGGCTGAGGCGACGCTGGTGGTCAGGCGGTTGACGGCGGCCTTTGAGACTTCGTAGGCGGTCTGGTTTCCGCCCGCGAAGCTGGCCAAGGAAGAGATATTGACCATGGCTCCAAAGCCTTGCTCGCGCATGAGCGGCAGGATCGCCTTGGTGGTTAGCCACATACCCTTGAGATTGACGTTGAGGATGCGGTCGAACGCGTCTTCGCTCAGGCGGTGTGCCGGGCCGTCACCGCCACCGCCAATGCCGACATTGTTGATCAGAATGTCGATGCGGCCCCAGTGGGACTTGGCCGTGGCGAGGATGGAATCACAGTCCGCAGATTTGGTGATGTTGGCGGCCAGGGCGTGAGCCACCCCGCCCTCGGCGGTGATTATCGCCACAGTTTCCTCGGCGCGAGCTTGGTCGCGGTCAACGCAGAGCACCTCAGCGCCCTCGCGGGCAAAGAGGATGGAGATGGCCCTGCCGTTGCCCACGGTTTCGCCCGGGGTTTGGCCGGCACCGACGACGATGGCGATCTTGCCGGCTAGGCGGCCCGTCATATGGTGAAGGCTTTCAGATCTGGATCGAGCACCTGGCCCTCATCCAGTTGAACCCCGAAGGAATTCAAGATCATCGAGACCTGGGTGTATTGGCCGGCCGTGAAGACCACGTCCATGCACTGCTTTTCGGTGAAGTGGGACTTCAGAGCCGACCAAACCGCGTTTGAGACGAACTGGTCGTTGTGGAGGTCGTCTGCAGCTCGGAGCAGGGCTTGATCGGGCAGGCTCCAGCCGCCGGCATCGGCCCCGCCCTTGATGCGGGTGATCTCGTCATCGGTAATGCCGTCGCGCTTGCCGATGCCCACATGTTGGGTCCATTCGTAGCCGGACTTGCAGAGGAAGCCGATGCGCAGAATGACGATCTCGCGTTCCCGCGCGGGCAGGTCATTGCGCCGCGACAGGATGTAATTGCCCCAGGCCAGGAAGCCCTTGGCGGCCTTAGGCGTACGCACAAGCGTCCGGAAGATATTGAGCACCCGGTCACCCATGGGAGCCAGGATTTCCTTCTGATCGGCGTCGAGTTGATCGTCGGAGAGGGGGGCGATCCGGGGGTGTCTTAGGCGCATGGGAGTCTCGCTATCAGGATTTTGGCAGGAACATGGGCACGACCTGGATTAGAACCAGGATACCCATGGCGATGATGATGAGGCGGCCAACCAACCGATTGCGGCGAATGCGGGCGGCCTCGGCAGTGGCAGGGTCTGATGGATCACTCATGCCGACACCTTAGCGCGCGGTCTTTGCCGGATGCCAGTTGCTATCGTCCAGGTTCCACCAGGATTTTGACGTGCGACTCCGGATCGCCGAGGGTGACGAAGGCTTGAGCGACTTCGCTCAACCCTACCTTGCCGGTGACCACGCGGCTGACATCGATCTCGCCTTCGGAGATCTGGCGCAGGGTGGCAGCGAATTCTTCGGGGCTGTAGCCGAAGACGAAGGTCAGCTCGATCTCCTTGGTGATGGCAATGGCCGGCTCGATCTTGTCGGTTTCCATACAGACGCCGGCGACGACGATCTGGCTGCGGGCCGGTGCCGCCTCGATCAGGCTCTGCAGGATGCCGGGGGAGCCGACGCACTCAAAGAGGATGGGCTGGCCGAAGGTCTTGCCCATCATGCGCGCCATGTTTTGAGCCGCGCGGGCGGTGGGGACGCCAAAGCTCTCCCAGCGAGCATGGGGGCTCTCCTTGGCTGGATCGATAACGACATCGGCCCCCAGCATCTCAGCCGCAGCCCGGCGACGGGGGGAATAGTCCGCGGCAATGACCGGACCGTAGCCCTTCGACTTGAGACCTGCGATCACCGCCAGTCCCACAGGTCCGCAGCCGATGACGAGGCAGACAGAGTCCTTGTCGAGCCTGGCCTTGGCGACCGCGTGGGCTCCGACTGCGAAGGGCTCTGTGAGCGCGGCCTGGTCCGTCGGTAGGCCGTTGGGCACAGCCAGGATTAGGGCTTCGCTGAGCAACATACGCTCAGCAAACCCGCCGGGCAGCGTGTTGGAGAATCCCAGCGCCTCCACGCCGGTGGCGGTGAGGGTGACCGGCACGGAGACCACCCGCGTTCCAGCTTTGAGCGCACCCGTGGTCCCCGGACCGTGCTCCAAGATTTCGGCACAGAACTCATGGCCGAAGACCGTATCGGCCGTGGGATCAAACGCCCCCGCAAAGCTTTCGGGCGGCTGGCCCCGGCGGGAGATGTCGATCATGTGCTCCATGCTGTGCAGGGAGTGGAGATCGGAACCACAGATGCCGCAGGCCAGGGTGCGAACCAGCACCTGACCCATGCCGGGGGTTAACTCCTCGATCTCATCGCAGACCAACTTTTTGTTGCGGCGGATAACGGCGCGCATGGGAGCCTCCCTCGACTATTGATTGACGACAGATTGCGAGGTTCGCCGCGCAATGACCAGGGTGTCGT
>JANLPK010000004.1:0-15980 GCA_031367205.1 Alphaproteobacteria bacterium | reverse complement strand
CTCGGCTACAAGCTGGTGGACCATAGGCTGGAACTCTATGGCACGCCGCTAGAGGATTAGACCCATGCAACTGCGCGCCATCAATCATATCAACATCGCCACGCAAAACTTGCCCGCGACGCGGGACTTCTTCATGACCGTGTTGGGCTTGACAGAAGGGTTCCGCCCGGATTTCGATTTTCCCGGCCATTGGCTCTATGCGGGCGATCAGGCCATCGTCCATTTGGTTGGATCGAAAGAAGCGGTCACGCCATCGAAGGGCTGTGCGCTCGATCACTTCGCCTTCGAAATCGCCGACTATGACGCGATGATTGAGACGCTGGAGACGCACGGTATAGGCTATGCCCCTATCGCGGTGCCCGGCACTGCGATCCGACAATTGTTCATTCGCGATCCCAATGGCGTGCAGGTCGAGTTGAACTGGCGACCGAACTAACCCGCGCGAACCTTGCGCCAAATTGTCCACAGCCCCATAACCCGCCTCATGTCTCTGCCGACCAAGCGCCTCTTTATCAAGACCTATGGCTGTCAAATGAACGTCTATGACAGCGAGCGCATGGCTGACGTGCTGAGCCCGCTGGGCTACGGCATGACTGATACGCCGGTGGGTGCCGATCTGGTGGTGCTGAACACCTGCCATATCCGTGAGAAAGCCACTGAGAAAGTCTATTCCGAATTGGGCCAGATCAAGCTCATGAAGCAGGAGATGGCTGCGTCAGGCGGGGCGATGACTCTGGTGGTGGCCGGTTGCGTGGCCCAGGCTGAGGGGGCCGAGATCATGCGCCGCCAACCCGCCGTAGACTTGGTGGTGGGGCCACAAGCCTATCATCAGCTTCCAGAACTGATCGCCCGGACGCACCGAGCCAAAGGCGAGCGGTTGGCGGCTGACTTTGCCGCCGACGAGAAATTCGATGCCTTACCGACGGCGCGCAATCCTACCGGGGTGACGGCTTTCCTGACTGTGCAGGAGGGATGTGACAAGTTCTGCACCTTTTGCGTGGTGCCCTATACCCGAGGTGCTGAGTGGTCGCGGCCGATGGAGACCATCTTGGCCGAGGCGCGGTCTTTGGCGGAACAGGGCGTGCGCGAGGTCACGTTGCTGGGTCAGAACGTCAATGCTTATTCCGGTCACGGCGGACTAGCCGGTTTGGCCCGCCGACTGGCAGAGATTCCGGGCCTTGACCGCATTCGCTACATGACCAGTCATCCGGCGGATATGGATGACGACCTGATCGCGGCTCATCGCGATCTGCCGCAGCTGATGCCCTATCTGCATCTGCCGGTGCAGTCGGGGTCCGACAAGATCTTGAAGGCGATGAACCGGGCGCATACCGCCGATAGCTATCGGCGCTTGATCGACAAGGTGCGTGTTGCGCGCTCAGACATCGCCATGTCGGGTGACTTCATTGTCGGGTTCCCGGGTGAGCGAGAGTCAGACTTCGAAGCGACGCTGAAACTCGTTTCAGATGTCGGCTATGCGGCAGCCTTCAGCTTCAAGTATTCCAGGCGGCCTGGGACACCGGCGGCGGCCATGCCGGGTCAGGTGGCCGAAGAGGTGAAGGTTGAGCGATTGGCGCGCCTCAACGCCCTCCTTGATTCACAGCAGAAGGCGTTCAATGTCAGTCAAGTGGGTAAGGTGCTGCCGGTACTGATCGAGAAGGCCGGACGCAACCTGGGGCAACTCTCCGGCCGCAGCCCCTATCTCCAGGCGGTGCACTGTGATGGGCCTAGTCATTTGATCGGCCAAATTGCCATGGTCCAGATTGTGTCTTCGGCCAAGATGAGCCTGTCCGGCACACTTGTGGGCTCCGACGTCTTGGAGCCCGCGTGAGCAAGGCACCAGAGTTCATTCCGCTGTCAGACGTCGCGGTGCGCGCGGTTGCGGGCACAGCCGGTCGCCATGCGGCCTTGATCGAAGATGCTTTCGACGTGCTGGTCGAGACGCCGGGTGGCGGAGTCTCGGTGACCGGCGATGCTAAGGCGCGGTCGTCCACCAAGCGTGTGGTGCAGACCATTGCCGAGCGGGCTGATGAGGGGCTGGAGATCACCGAAGCCGATATCCGTGTGGCCATAGGGCAGGTTCGCGTGGGGCGGGGATCAGCGCCGGGTGCGTTGCCGTCGGGACGTCGTGGTCAGGTCGCCCCCAAAACAGCGGCACAGGCGCGCTATCTGCAAGAGCTCGCCCAATGCGAACTGGTCTTCGGCCTGGGCCCAGCGGGCACAGGCAAGACGTTTCTAGCCGTAGCCCACGGGGCGGGTCTGCTACTGCGCGGCGAGGTCGAACGCCTGATCGTCAGCCGCCCTGCCGTCGAAGCCGGTGAGCGCCTGGGGTTCTTGCCGGGCGATCTGTCGGAGAAGGTCGATCCCTATATGGCCCCGGTCTGGGAGGCCTTGACCGATATCTTGGGCGTCGAACAGTTCCGGCGTCGCCGTGAGAAGGGTGAGATTGAACTGGCCCCCATCGCCTTCATGCGCGGCCGCACCCTCGCCCATGCCTTTGTTATTGTTGACGAGGCGCAAAACTGCTCGCGCCTACAGATGAAGATGGTTCTGACTCGGTTGGGTGAAGGCGCGCGCATGGTGGTGACCGGCGATCCCAGCCAGATCGATCTGCCCAATATTCGCGACTCCGGCTTGGCCCACGCAGTCGGTTTGCTCGAGGGCGTCAAGGGTGTGGGGATCAGCCGGTTCTCTGCCGAGGACGTGGTGCGTCACCCCTTGGTGGAGCGCATAGTGCGCGCCTACGAAGCTGACGACGCCAAGCGCGGACGCTCCCCTTGATCGATGTCGAAATTGATGACCCGAGCTGGACGAGGTCGGGTTTGAACCTCGGCGTTCTTGTGCGAGCTGCCGTTGCGGCGGCCCTGGACGAACATGAGGGAGGGGGCGGTGTTGCGGTTCAGTTGACCAGCGACGCGGCGATTCACGCCCTCAATCTACGCTTCCGAAACCAGGACAAGCCGACCAACGTCTTGGCCTTTCCAGCAGTGGACAATCCCGAGGATCACCTTGGTGACGTGGCCCTCGCCTATGGAGTTTGCGCCGTTGAAGCGGGGGCTCAGGGCAAGGCGCTGGCCGACCACCTGCAGCATCTCGTGACCCATGGCGTGTTGCATCTTCTGGGCTATGATCACGAGACCGACGCTGAGGCCGCCGAAATGGAGGGTCTCGAGCGGCAAATCTTGGCGGGTTTGGGGATCGCCGATCCCTACGGCGCCGAACGGGGAGACGATGGCCAGTTCTGAGGAAGCCAGCGCAGCGGCCAGTCCACGTCGCGGCCTGAGCGCGCTCATATATCGCTGGATGGGTCGCCCCGAGGCCGAACCGCAAACAGCGGCCGAAGCCTTGGCGGAGTCCATCGGCGGTCGGTTGGTGGATCAGGCTCAGGCGTTTCAGACTCTGCGCGTCGAAGACGTGATGACGCCGCGCGCCGATATTGTCGCGGTGGACTTAGACACGCCGTTTGCCGAACTGGTGTTGCGGTTCGTCGAGGCCGAGCATTCGCGCATGCCGATCTACCGCGAGACCCTCGATGATCCGGTGGGGGTGATCCACGTCAAGGACGTGTTCAAATTGTTGGCCGGTAGAGGTAAGACCAAGACCCCCGGCCCGCAGGATGAGGTTCTGCAAAAGCTTAGACGCGACGCGCTCTATGTTCCGGCCTCTATGCGGGCAGCCGACCTGTTGCTGCGAATGCAGGGTTTGCGCACCCACATGGCTCTGGTAATCGACGAGTTCGGCGGCACCGATGGTTTGGTGACCTTGGAAGACTTGGTCGAAGCCGTGGTCGGCGAAATCGACGATGAGCACGACGAGGCGCAAGTTGCCGGTGTTGTTGCCCGTCCTGGTGGTGTGTTCGAAGCCGATGCGCGGGCACCCTTGGAGGAGCTTGAGGCTGCGGTAGGTCGGGATCTGGCCCCTTTGGACTTGGACGAGGAGATCGAGACCGTGGGGGGGTTGGTCACGGCCTTGGCCGGACGCGTGCCGCAGCGCGGTGAGGTCATTGCCCACCCGGACGGGTTTGAGCTCCAAGTGCTCGATGCCGACCCTCGACGGGTAAAGCGGATTCGATTTCGGCGCACACCGGCTTCTGTGCCGCCTGATGCCGCGACCTGATCGTGCAGAGCTCGCCTTGGATTCAACGCGGGCTGGCGGTGGGCGCGGGCGTCGCTGCGGCCTTAGCCTTTCCACCATTCGGATTTTTGCCGGGCCTCTTGGGCTACGCGGTCCTGCTAAAACTAGCGGATACGGATGGGCCACGGCCCCTAAGATCAGCCTCTCTGCGGGGCTGGCTGGCTGGGGTGGGCTATTTTGCGGTGGGGACCTGGTGGGTCGCTGAGGCGTTCCTTGTAGATGCCGATGTCTATGGCTGGATGGCTCCTTTTGCCTTGGTGTTTATGGCCGCCGGACTGGGGTTGTTTTGGGGGCTGGGTGCGCTGATCTATCGCGCAACCCGCCCGACGGGACCCACCAAGGTCTTAGTTTTCGCCGCGGCTCTCTCGGTTGCTGAGTGGCTACGTGGACATTTCCTGACGGGTTTTCCCTGGAACCTTCCAGGCGAAACATGGGCAGCAGGCTCACCGATGTCGCAAGGCGCGGCCCTTGTTGGAGCCTATGGTCTTACCCTGATCACCCTGGTCATCTCGGCGTCCCCCACCATTTTGGTCGCAAACCAGTCCGAACGCTCAAAGGCTCTGAGTCTGGGCGCGGCGGTCTTGCTTCTTGGAGGTTTGCTCGTTTGGGGTCAGGCGCGGTTGGCTCAAGCCCCGCTCCCTAACGCCAAGATGCCCCTGATCCGATTGGTCCAGGCCAATATTGATCAGAAGGAAAAGTGGCGTCCGGAGAATCTCGCCGAAATCTTTGCCACCTATATGCACCTGAGCACGACGCCGACCGCGGAAGCGCCACAGATCGTGGTTTGGCCGGAGGGCGCGCTGCCTGTGGTCGTCGAAGACCTATTGGCCCCCAATAGTCCCTTTGTTGCCCCGTTGACTCAAGGATTTGGGCCGGGCCAGGTTCTGATGATGGGCGCTAATCGGGGTGAAGCGATGCCGGGCCGCGAGGTGGCCTATTTCAACAGTGTGATTGTCCTGCGGCGCGATGCCGGCGGGCTACGCCGGATCGGGCATTATGATAAGCGGCGGTTGGTGCCGTTTGGAGAATTCATGCCACTTGGCGACCTTGCGGGTCGACTTGGAATTCGAGCCTTGGTTCACATGCCCGGCGATTTCTCCGTTGGTGCACCGCCACAGCCGCTCACCATGACGGGCCTGCCGACCGTGCAGCCGATCATCTGCTATGAGGCGGTATTTCCCGGTTTTGTCAGCGATGCGACGCGGCGATCGGGCGTTCGTCCCGCGTGGATACTCAATGTCTCCAATGATGCTTGGTTCGGGGCGACGAGCGGTCCCTGGCAACACCTCAACCTTGCAGGCTACCGCGCCATCGAGGAAGGTTTGCCGGTAGCAAGGGCCACGCCGACCGGCGTCACGGCCATGTTGGACTCCTATGGTCGGGTGGTCGATGGCCGTAGTTTGGTCCTAGGTGAGATGGGCATTTTGGACGTGAGGCTGCCAAGGGCTCAGCCGCCGACACCCTTTGTCCGGTACGGGGATTGGGGATTTCTAGGCCTCTTGATCGTGTGCGGCGCTGTGGGTGTCGCCAATCGCCAGCGCCGCCGTCAGGCGAATTGAACTCGCCTATCGCGCGGCTTTGCTTGTGGGATATAAAGATTCCTTTATAGGTTTGCGCAATTGTTCAGACCGCCGTTGCGTCGCCTTGGCGTCGGCCATTCCGGAGTTTCCTCGTGAGCCGTTCCACCTACATCTTCACCAGCGAAAGCGTTTCTGAGGGTCACCCCGACAAGGTTGCGGATCGCATTTCTGATACCGTCGTTGACGCCTTCCTGTCGGTTGAGCCCGAAGCTCGCGTGGCCTGCGAAACCCTGGTCACCACCAACCGTATCGTGCTGGCCGGAGAGGTGCGTGCCGGCAAGCCCGGTGGTTCGCCGGCCGAAAACAAGAAGATGACCAAGGACATCGTAGGATCCCTTGAACCTAAGGTGCGCGCGGCCATCAAGGATATCGGCTACGAGCAGAAGGGCTTCCACTGGAACAAAGCCAAATATGCCTGCCACCTGCACCCGCAGTCAGCCCACATCGCTCAGGGCGTAGACTCGTCAGACAAGAAGGACGAAGGCGCCGGCGATCAGGGCATCATGTTCGGCTATGCCTGCGACGAAACCCCGGCTTTGATGCCGGCGACATTGCAATACTCTCACGACATTCTGCGCCGATTGGCCGAGGTTCGTCACTCTGGGGAATGCTCGGTCCTGGAGCCCGATGCCAAGAGCCAGGTGACCCTGCTCTATCAGGATGGCCGCCCGGTTGAGGTGTTGCAGATCGTGGTATCGACCCAGCACAAGAAGCGGATCGGCCTGCATTCAGCCACGCCTAAGCGCATTCAAGCCGCCATTCGCCCCTATGTGGAAAGCGTCTTTCCGGCAGGCCTGATCACCAAGAAGACCGTCTGGCACGTTAACCCAACCGGCAAATTCGAGATCGGGGGACCGGACGGCGATGCCGGACTGACGGGTCGCAAGATCATCGTCGATACCTATGGCGGTGCGGCGCCCCATGGCGGGGGTGCCTTTTCCGGTAAGGACCCCACCAAGGTTGACCGCTCCGCAGCCTATGCCTGTCGCTACCTCGCTAAGAACGTCGTGGCCGCCGGCCTGTCGCGCAAATGCACCATCCAGATCAGCTACGCCATCGGCGTGGCCAATCCCTTGAGCTTCTATGTGGATCTGCACGGCGAGGGCGAAATCGATCCGGTCAAGCTGGAACTGGCCTTGCCGCAGATGATCGGTGGCGCAACCCCGCGCGCCATTCGTGAGCATCTGCAACTCAATCGCCCGATCTATGCGCGGACCGCCGCCTATGGTCATTTTGGCCGCCAACCCGACAATGAAGGCGGCTTCTCCTGGGAGAAGACTGACTTGGTCGATCAGTTGAAGGCTCTGGCCTAAGCGCCGGGAGACCGTTAGGGGGGCGCGGGATGACAGATCACCCGCCCCTTCGCTCCTTTGGGCGCATCAAATCGCGCGCCATCAAGCCCAGACAAGCTGCCCTGGTGGAGAGCTTGCTACCGCGATTGCGCGTGCCGCAGGAGCCGTTTGACCCAAGAGCTCTAAAGCCAGATGCAGCTGAGGTCTGGCTGGAAATCGGTTTCGGTGGCGGTGAGCATATGGCAGGTCAGGCCGCGCGGTACCCGGAGGTTTTGATCCTGGGCGCAGAGCCGTTTCAAAATGGGGTGGCCAGCGCACTTCGGCACGTTGATGAGATGGGTCTTGGAAATGTCCGGTTTCACGACGGAGATGCCCGCGACCTGATGGCGCGCCTGCCCGATGGCTGCCTGGATCGCATTTTCATTCTGTTCCCCGATCCTTGGCCGAAGACCCGTCACCAGAAGCGTAGGTTGGTCACGCCAGAAATCTTGGCGGATTTGGCGCGTTTGCTGCGACCCGGTGGCCAAATGCGGTTTGCAACAGACTGGGCCGACTATGCCGATTGGACACTAGAGCGGGTTCTGGCCTCCCCCGGCTTCGACTGGCCGGCCGAGAAAGCGTCAGACTGGACCGATCCGCCCACCGATCACATCACCACCCGCTATGAAGAAAAGAAGCTTGGCGATTGCGCGCCCGTATTCCTGGACTTTGTGCGGGTCTGACTTCGCCTATTTCGCCTCGGCATTGTGACGATCAATGGCTTGCCGGATGATTTCGCCGGTTTCTTCCGGATCGGCCCAGCGAACGATTTCCACCGACTTGCCGCGCTCAAGGTCCTTATAATGCTGGAAGAAGTGAGCAATCTGTTCGGTCAAGATTGTGGGAAGACCGCGCCACGAATCCACACCGGCATAGAAGGGATGGAGCTTGTCGACCGGCACCGCCAACACCTTCTCGTCGGCACCCGCCTCATCAACCATCATCAGGCAACCAATGGGCCGCGCCCGGATGATGGCGCCGGGCACCACGGGCGTTGGTCCGACCACCATGATGTCCATGGGGTCACCATCACCGGAGAGCGTGTGGGGAATGAAACCGTAATTGCCGGGATAGAACATTGCTGTGTGTAGAAAGCGATCGACGAAGATCGCGCCGGACTCCTTGTCCAGTTCATACTTCACCGGCTCACCGCCCTGGGGAATCTCGATCAGGGCGTTGACGTCGTAGGGTGGGTTTACGCCGACGGGGATCTTGGAGAGGTCCATGGACTTCAGCCTTTGGTGATGGGCGAGATTGTCGCGGCTTCTGGACCAAAGCGCGGCGCGAGGGAAGCGCTCACGCAAAACGACGCGCGCGGTCTCTCACCTGCGCGCGCCATTTATTGTCGCGGTGGAGGGATCAGCCCTTCAGCTTGCCCAACAGATCGGTAATTGCGCCGAGCCCGCCGGCGGGCACTTCACCGTGCGGCGTCAGCTTGTCGATCACCTGAGGCAAGAGCTGCGACAGTTGACCCGCCGCCTGGGCCGGATCAATGCCCATCTTGGTGGCCATGTCGGCCAGCGGGCCGTGACCCAGAATGGCGGTGATTTGCTCTGCCGAGATCGGCAGGTTGCCGCCCGTGGAAATCCAAGACTTGGCGACCTCGCCCAATCCGCCCTTCTCGAAGGCCCCGATCAACCCGCCCAACCCGCCTGGTTGTGATCCCAGCAGGTCGGTAATCGCCGAGACGGCGTTGTTCGATCCGCCACCGCCCGTTACCGCACCGAGAATGCTGTCGAGAATACCCATAGTAAGCTCCTGAATGTCATTTCCCCGACCGGGGAGGCTCAAATAGCAGTGCCTTGCCCGACACCAGAGTCAAGGCCGGGATCGACGACAAACCTGCAGGGTGACAAGCCCATTCTGTCTCGCTATAAGGCCAGCAACATCGTCCGTAGCGTTGGATAGCGCTTACGAGCGGCAGGCTTCGGCCCAGCCGCTTTTTTGTTGGCCGGAGGGCGGCGAAGCTGATGCGCGGGAAAACCGCCGAAGATATGCGGCTCGTGGAGCTCCTCGACCCAGCAGCTGAGGCTGCCGGATACGAGATCGTGCGCCTGCGCCTGATGGGCGGCGAATTGAGCCGTCGATTGCAGATTATGGCCGAAACGCCCGCCGGAGATATGAATGTCGAGGACTGCGCCCGCTTAAGTCGCGCCCTCTCTGACATCTTGGACCCAGCCGATCCGATTTCCGGTGACTATACCCTTGAAGTGTCCTCCGCCGGCATTGATCGTCCGCTGACGCGGTTGAAGGATTTCGTCACCTATGAAGGGCTCGAGGCCCGGATTGAGCTGGACCGTGTTGCCGAAGGGCGGAAGCGATTTCGCGGCGTTCTGGCGGGCATTGACGGTGAACAGGTCGCCATCGATTTGGACGGTGAGGCGGAAACCGCCCTTGTGCCCTTTGCCTGGATTGTCGAAGCCAAACTCATCTTGAACGACCAGCTCATGCAGCGCGGAGCCGACGAACGGGCCGCCCGTATGGTTGATAACCCACTTGAAACTGATGCCCACGAATAAGAGGAAACGACCATGAGCCTGACCGGCATTTCGGCCAACCGGCTTGAACTCCTGCAGATCGCTGAGGCGGTAGCCCGCGAAAAGTCGATCGACAAAGAGATCGTCATCGAGGCGATCGAAGAGGCGATTCAGAAGGGTGCCAAGTCTCGTTATGGGGCGGAGCACGATATTCGCGTGCATATCGATCCAAAGACCGGTGAGACCACCATCAAGCGCGTCATCACGGTGGTCGAAGATGATGCGTTGTTCGAAAACGAAGAAGGCGTTGCAGAGGAGCCTCCCGGTATCCGTCGCCTATCCATGGCCCTGCGCGACGACAAGGACGCCGTGCTCGGCAAGACCTACGAAGAGGTCCTTCCGCCCTTCGAGTTTGGTCGAGTCCAAACCCAAATGGCCCGCCAAGTGGTCACCGGCAAGGTTCGCGAAGCCGAGCGCGAGCACCAATTCGAGGAATTCAAGGACCGGGTCGGTGAGGTTGTCAACGGCGTGGTCAAGCGCGTCGAATACGGCAACACCGTCGTTGATCTGGGCAAGGGCGAAGGTATCATGCGCCGGGATCAGTCGATCCCTCGTGAGAACTTCAATCTCGGCGACCGCATCCGTTGCTACATCTACGACGTCCGCCGCGAGACCAAGGGTCCGCAGATTCTGCTCAGCCGAGCCCACGGTGGCTTCATGGCCAAGTTGTTCGCCCAGGAAGTGCCTGAGGTCTATGACGGTGTGATAGAAATTCGCGCCGTGGCTCGCGATCCCGGCAGTCGCGCTAAGATGGCGGTGATTTCCAACGACAGTTCGATTGATCCGGTCGGTGCCTGCGTCGGTATGCGCGGTAGCCGGGTCCAGGCTGTCGTCGCCGAACTTCAAGGCGAAAAAATTGATATCATCCAATGGAGTGGCGATGAAGCCACTTTCATCGTCAACGCCCTAGCTCCCGCTGAGGTTTCCAAGGTGGTGATGGATGAGGAGGACGAGCGGGTCGAGGTGGTGGTGCCCGACGAGCAGCTATCGTTGGCCATCGGTCGCCGCGGCCAGAATGTCCGCCTCGCCAGCCAACTCACCGGGTGGCAGATCGACATTATGACGGAGAGCCAAGAGAGTGAACGACGCCAGCGTGAATTCTCTGAGCGCACCCAGTTGTTCCAAGAGGCACTGGATGTGGATGAAGTGATCGCCCAACTCCTAGTCACAGAGGGTTTCGCCTCGGTGGAAGACGTCGCCTATGTCGAGAACGCCGAAGTTGCGGCAATTGAGGGCTTTGACGAAGACACCGCCGAAGAAATCCAAGCTCGCGCTCGTGATTTCTTGGAACGCGAAGCCGCTGAACTTGACGCCAAGCGCAAAGCGTCCGGCGTGGAAGATGCGGTGCTTGCCATCGAAGGCGTGACGCTTCCAATCGCCGTGGCCCTAGGGGTCGGCGAGGTGAAATCGGTTGAGGATTTGGCCGGCCTAGTTCCTGATGACCTGCGAGGCTGGTTTGAAACCAAAGGCACAGAGCGTGTTCGTGAGCCCGGCATTCTTGAGGCCTTCAACCTGGACCCCGCCGATGCCGAAGCCCTGATTATGAGAGCTCGTGTGGTGATGGGTTGGGTTGAGGCTCCGCCGGAACCAGAACCCGAAGACGAGGTCGCAGTGGAATTGACCGAGGAACAGCAACTCTTTGGCGTCGCGCCGGGCAAGGGAGCCTGAGACTAGACTTTGAACGCTGAACCCGCGCCCAGAACAGGTCCTCAAACCCTCGCCCAAGCCAGTCGCCAGCGACGCGATCTGGTGACCGGCGAGGTGATGGTGGAGGATCGCCTGATCCGGTTCGTCGCGGGCCCGGACGGCGCGGTGGTGCCGGACTTGGCGCGAAAGCTTCCGGGGCGGGGACTTTGGGTCGCTGCGGATCGCGCGTCCGTCCAAGTCGCGGCTCGAAAGGGTCTTTTTGCTCGGGCGGCCAAAGCCAAGCTCACGCCAAGTCTCGACTTGGCTGATCAAGTCGACGAACTCTTGGCGCGGCGAGTCTTAGATGGTCTGGGCCTAGCCAAGCGCGCGGGGGATCTGGTCTCCGGGTTTGAGAAGGTCGCCGCTGCCCTTGGTGCCGGCCGCGCCGCCTGGCTCATTGAGGCCAGTGACGGTGCAGCCGATGGTCGGCGGAAGATCATGGCGGCGGCACGGAAGTCGCCGAAAAACCCGCGAGTCATGGCCGTATACGGCGCAGTGGAATTGGGTTTGGCCTTAGGCCGAGAGAATGTGATACACACCGCCTTCCTTGCGGGGCGCGGTGCCGACCGTTGGACATTTGATGTCCTGCGGTTATCTGGCTTCCGTCCGCTCCTTCCCCCAAGTTGGGGCGAGGAATCTTAAGAGACGGGCGGAGCCGGATGCGGTTCCGCGCGTCTATAGCTGTTGAGTGTGGCCAGGATCGCCTGGCCGGTTGGTATAAAGCGAGCGCATGAGCGACGAGAACGACAACGGCCGACCCACCGCCCCTGGCGGTCGTGCCCCCCTGACTTTGAAGCCCCGGGCTCCCGGCGGCTCCGTGAGCGCGGGTACAGTCAAGCAAACCTTCAGCCATGGTCGCACCAAGACGGTGGTCGTGGAGACCAAGCGGTCGCGCCCTCACGGCACACCGCAAGGGAACCTGGCTGCGCCATCCTCGGCAGAGAAGCGAGTCTTCGCTGCACCGGCTCCAGCGCCGCGTCCCGCACCGGGAGCTAATGACGGTAATTTGTCGTCTGAAGAATTGCGCGCCCGCCAACGCGTCATCGAACAAGCTCGCGAACAGCAAGCCCGTCAGACAGCGGTCGCCTTGGCTGCGGACGAACGCCGGCATGCCGAGGCCGCAGCGGCTGCGCGCGTTGCCCAACCCGATCCGGTGCCCGCGGCACCTTCGGTCGCCGAGATCGCTGTCGTGGCTGACCCTGCGCCGGTGGTGGTGCCGGAAGCCGCGCCCGTCGAAGCCATCGTCCCTACTCCGCCGGTCATTGAGACTCCGCGTGCGGCTTCAGCGCCACCACCGACGGGCAGTCAGACCCGCACCTACGAGCCTTCGCGGGAACGCCGGGATGACCGCGCATCGACCACCACCTACCGACCGCCCCAGGGTGATCGAACCGAGCGGCCCCCGGGTCGATTTGAAAACACAAGCTTTGGCCAACGGGCGCCGCGCACCGATCAAGGCTTTGCCGCGCGGCCCCCAGCTGACCGACCCTCCGCAGATCGCGGACCTCGTCCAGGCGGTGATCGTCCGCCGGCCGACCGCGCGCCCCGTCCTGCCGCCTCCGGCGGCGAACCCGTTCGCTATTCTGCCCTAAGCCCGAGACCTGCGGGTGGCCGAGAGGGTGCGCGTCCCGGCGGCGCGCGTCCGACCCGTGGCGCGGTGCCCAATGCGCCGCCGGCCACGCCAGAGATTCAGCGCGCGACCCGCCAAGCGCCGCGCCCTGGCTCACTCAATATGGATCGTCGCCCTGATGACGATGATGACACGCGCCGTAAGGCCGCCAACGCACCGGCCAATAAGGCGATCAGCCGAGTCAAAGGGGCTGTCCAGCGTCGCGAAGGGCGCCTGACCATTCAAGCCGTTGCCGGCGACGATGAGGGAGCCGTCGAACGGATGCGTTCGCTGGCCTCGGTGCGCCGAGCCCGCGAACGGGAACGTGAAAAGCGCAAGGGCGGCAGCCAAGAAGCTGCCCGCGCGGCGCGTGAGGTTGTCATCCCTGACGTTATCACCGTGGCCGAGCTGGCCAACCGGATGGCGACGCGCGGCGTGGAGATCATCAAGTTCCTGATGCGTCAGGGCGTGATGCTCAAAATCAATGATGTGATCGACAATGACACAGCCGAGTTGGTGGCTACCGAATTTGGCCACACGGTTCGCCGCGTCTCTGAGGCCGACGTCGAAGAAGGCTTTATCGGCGCTGAGGATGTCGATGATCATCAGGAGCCCCGCCCGCCGGTTGTGGCGGTTATGGGTCACGTTGATCACGGCAAGACATCGCTACTGGACGCGTTGCGTTCGGCTGACGTCGCCGGCGGTGAGCACGGCGGTATCACACAACATATCGGGGCCTACCAAGTTCGGTTGGAGAGCGGCCAGAAGGTCACCTTCCTCGACACCCCCGGCCACGCCGCGTTCTCAGCGATGCGGGCTCGTGGTGCCGATGTTACCGACATCGTCATCCTGGTGGTCGCGGCGGATGACGGCGTCATGCCTCAAACTATTGAAGCCATCCGGCATGCCAAGGCGGCAGGTGCGCCGATCATTGTTGCGATCAACAAGATCGACAAGCCCGACGCCAATCCGACGCGGGTGATCAACGAGCTTCTGCAGCATGAAATTGTTGTGGAAAGCTTGGGCGGCGACACCCAAGCCATTGAAGTTTCTGCGACCGAGAAGATGGGCCTGGACGACCTGATTGAGGGTATCTTGCTGCAGGCCGAGGTCATGGATCTTCGGGCAAATCCAGAGCGTACAGCCGACGGCGTCGTCATTGAGGCCAAGCTGGACCGTGGTCGCGGTGCCGTTTCGACGGTCCTTGTCAAACGCGGAACCTTGAAGCGCGGCGATATTGTCGTGGCGGGCTCCAACTTTGGTCGGGTGCGCGCCCTACTCAATGAGCGCGACGAACAGGTTCTGGAAGCCGGGCCCTCGGTTCCCGTGGAAATCTTAGGCCTCGATGGTACGCCGGCCCCCGGTGAGGCGTTTGCCGTGGTTGAGAACGAGGCTCGCGCCCGTGAACTGACGGAATACCGCACGCGGGTGAAGCGTGAGCGGGCGGGGAACCCTGTGGGCGGCGGCGTCAGCATGGCTGATTTCATGGCCAAGCTACAGGACAAGAAGATTTCAGAGCTGCCGGTAATCATCAAGGCCGACGTCCAGGGTTCGGCCGAAGCCATTGTCGGGTCACTCGACAAATTGGCGACCGACGAGGTTCGCGCGCGGATCATCCTTTCGGGTGCCGGGGCCATCAGCGAGAGCGACGTCATGCTGGCCAAGGGAGCCGGTTCGCCGATCCTGGGCTTCAATGTCCGCGCCTCGAAACAGGCGCGCGAATTGGCGGAGCGGGAAGGCGTGGAGATCCGTTATTACGCGATCATCTATGACCTGATCGACGACATCAAAGGTGTGCTTTCCGGCATGCTGCCGCCGGAACAGCGCGAGACCTTCCTGGGCAATGCCCGCGTGTTACAGGTGTTCGATATCACCAAGACCGGCAAGGTTGCGGGTTGCCGAGTTACCGAGGGCGTGGTGCGTCGTGGAGCCCGTGTGCGGATCGTCCGCGAGGATATCGTGGTTCTGGAGCTAGGGGTTCTGCAAACCCTCAAGCGGTTCAAGGAAGACACCGGCGAAGTCGGGTCCGGCGTCGAGTGCGGCATGGCGTTCCAGGGCTTCCAGGACATCCAGGAAGGCGACATCATCGAGTGCTTCACCATCGAGGAAGTGGCGCGCAGCCTGTAGTCGTTCGTCGTGATCTCGCCAAGATATGGGCATAACCCGATCTGAGATTCGGAGACCCGTGATGCGCAAACTACTGTTGTTGTTCGTTGTGGCGGTCGGCTTGTCGGCCTGCGCAACAGCCTCGCGCCTGACGGCGGCCAATGATGTGCATGCTCTATTGGTAGCGATCCGAGACAATGATCGCGCGACGTTTGAGGCGCGCGTGGACCGTGAGGCGCTCAAGGCAGAGCTGTCTTCCCGCCTATCCAAGGAGATCAAGGCGGCAAAGTCTTCGCCCCTTGGCCAACTGAGCGATGTGTTGGTGCCCGGCTTGGCCGATATCGCCGGTGAAGCGCTGATCAACCCCAAGGTCTTCCGCAAGGTCGCGGAATATTATGGCTATAAGGCCGACACGCCCATCCCCAACACCTTGGTGATCGCCGGATCACTGAAACCCATGTCGGACGGCAAGGTTTGCGCCACCAAATCCAAGAACGGTCCTTGCATGCTGATTTTCAGCCAGAGTCCAAGCGGTTGGCGGCTGTCCGGCTTTCAGGGCGATATTTCAATGCTGCGCATCAAACTCTGATGAGCTTATGGTTCGTCTCCAAATCGGAGACCGAACGATGGATTATGATGCGGCCCTTTCGGCCTATGAGAAGTCTGATTTCACAGACGGACCATGGACTAGGCCCGTCTATCGGCGCGGCTCCGGACCGGCCGTGGTTATCATCCATGAGATTCCGGGCCTTCATCCCCTGGTTATCGAATTTGCCGACCGCGTCGTTGAGGCGGGCATGACCGTCTACTTGCCCAGCTTGTTTGGCCAACCGGGCCGGCCCGTGTCGTCGGGCTACGCTTTGGGCGCGCTGTTCGGTGCCATCTGCATCCGCCGGGAATTCCATGTCTGGTCGGGTGGGAAGTCCAGTCCTATCGTCGATTGGCTGCGCGCCTTGGCGCGTAAGGCTCACGCGGAGTGTGGCGGCAAGGGTGTCGG
>JANLPK010000086.1:0-1647 GCA_031367205.1 Alphaproteobacteria bacterium | reverse complement strand
TATCCTCAACAAGGAAGAAGGTGGCCGTCACACGCCGTTCTTCACCAACTACCGTCCTCAGTTTTACTTCCGGACCACCGATGTGACCGGGATCATCAAGCTGAAGGAAGGCGTTGAGATGATCATGCCGGGCGACAATGCTGAACTGGACGTGGAGCTGATCACCCCGATCGCCATGGACCAAGGCCTGCGCTTCGCCATCCGCGAGGGTGGCCGCACCGTGGGCTCCGGCGTCGTGGCTAAGATCGTCGAGTAGTCTCTAGCCACCTCCAACGACATCAAGGGCCGCCCAGGGAAACCCAGGCGGCCCTTTCTGTTGGGCGCTCAGGTGACATCTGGTTCATGACAGCGAATTAAAGTGTGTGCTGCATGCGACCTCGCTAGCCTGCTCTCAGGATCGTTGGATAGGGAGGAAGGTCGATGCGCCATTTCGCAGCACTCTTGGTCGCAGGGATTGGGCTCGCAGGCGGTGTCGCCCATGCGGCATCGGTCGAGATCAAAGACGCCGTCGCGCGGGTCGTCATCGTCCCGGAGCCGCGAGATGATATCAAGGTGGAGATGCTGACCACCAACCCAAGTTTGCCGCTTCAGGTCCGCGCCTTGGGTAACCAGGTGATCATCGACGGCAACCTCAGTCGTCGAATCAAGAATTGCTACTCCATGGCGGGCCATATTCGTGTGCATGTCTCCGGGTTGGGTGACGTGGGCTATGACGACATGCCTCAGCTCCTGATCCGCGTCCCCAAAGACGCCAAGGTTTCGGCCGGTGGTGCGGTGTTCGGTGCTGTGGGAAAATCCAACAGTCTGGAGCTGAACTCGGCTGGGTGCGGTGACTGGAAGATCGCCAATGTCACGCAGAAGCTATCGGTGCGGGTCGCAGGCTCGGGGGATATCAGCGCCGGCAGCGCGGGAGAAGGTGTTGTTCGGGTCGCCGGGTCTGGCGACGTGCGGACAGGCAATATCTCGGGTCCCCTGACCGTCGACGTAGCAGGTTCCGGTGACGTGTCTGCCAATGCCATCGAGGGGCCCCTCAGCGTCAAGATCGCCGGCTCAGGCGATGTCAATGTCGGTGGCGGGAAATCTCCAGAGGTGATCATCTCGGTGGCCGGTTCCGGCAATGTGACGTTTGAGGGTGTGGCCCAGACCCTGCGGGCGCGGGTGGCTGGATCGGGCGATGTTCACGTAAAACAGGTGACGGGCGAGGTTTCAAAAGCTGTGGTGGGCTCCGGTGAGGTCACCATCGGCTGATGCGGCGGGGGGAGGGCGGCACAATCAATCCTTTCTCCCGCCCCACACTTGACCTTCCCGAGTCGCACACGTATAGACGCGCCTCCTGTTGGACCGGCTGTGCAAACCAAAGCGATTTGGAATGCAGACGCGGCTCGCGGAACGGCCAATTCCCCTGAGAAATCGGAGGATCTGGTAGGGACCCACGCAAAGCGTTTGCGCGGGTCTTATTTCGTTTAGCGGACTTTCGCGTACGTGCGCCTCTCTCGAGAGACACACGGGTTGGTCTTTGAAATGGTCAATGTCACGCGGGCGCCCGCCTCCTGTAGGGGAAATTGAAGAGCGATATGGATCGTCAGAACATCCGCATCCGGCTCAAGGCCTTCGATCACCGCGTGTTGGATCATTCAACCCGCGAGA
>JANLPK010000336.1:0-2266 GCA_031367205.1 Alphaproteobacteria bacterium | reverse complement strand
CGATCGGACTTATGATCAGCCAAACGCGCTGCGCTTCCCGCGATTGCCCAGCACGAACCCGATGATCTTCGCCACTGCCTCATAATGGGCCACCGGGATGAAGTCCTCGACCTCAATGGCGGCATAGAGCGCCCGGGCCAGGGGTGGATCCTCGATGATCGGCACCCCGGCCTCCTCCGCCACTGCACGGATCCGCAGGGCGATGGCGTCCATACCCTTGGCCACACATTGCGGGGCGCCGCCTTCGCCCTCGGCATATTTCAGGGCCACCGCATAGTGGGTCGGGTTCATCACCACCACGGTGGCGGTCGGCACCGCGCTCATCATTCGCCGCCGCGCACGTTGCATCCGTATCTGACGCTGACGGCCCTTGATGTGAGGGTCACCCTCGGACTGCTTAAAGTCTTCCTTGACCTCTTCCTTGGTCATCCGCTGGCGAACCATGAACCGCTGGCGCTGCCAGAACCAATCGAAGCCGGCAATCGACAGCATGAAAGCCCCGACCGCAAAGGCCAGCCGCTTGAGGATGTCCAAGGCATAGGGCAGGATAGCCATCGGATCCATGCTGGCCAGTTGCAGCATCTGGCTCCAGTGGGGCCGGATCACCATCCAGGCGATGAGCCCGACGGCAATCACCTTGGCCAAGGATTTGACGAACGCCATCAGAGCATCGATGCCGAACAGCTTGTTGAAGCCCGCGATCGGCGAAACCTTCTTGAAGTCGAACTTCAGCCGCTCCGGACTCCACAAGAAGCCGGTCTGCACCACATGGCCCCCGACCCCGGCCAACATCGCACCGCCCAAGACGATCACCAGAAACGGCGCCGCAGCCATCAGGGCCGAACGCGCCACCTCCACGCCCCCGCCGCCCTGCAACTGTATCGCATCAGGATGCTCCAGGAACGGCATCAAGCCGGCCGCCAGATTGCGCGACATCCACCCGCCCAGCACCACCAGCGCACTGGCCGCGGCCGCAAAGGCTGTCAGGGCCGGCAGATCCTGGGTCTTAACGATATCACCCTTTTCCCGGGCCTGATCCAGCTTGCGGGATGTGGGTTCCTCGGTTTTCGAGGCCGCGTCGTTGGTGTCCGACATGGAAGCCTAGCTCCCCGCGAAATGGTTGAGCAGGGTCCGATATCCATCGATCCAAACCATGCCGATGACCCCAAGACTGAGCGCGAAGATCGAGAGCCCGAACAGCACCATCAGCGGCGAGGCAACGAAATAGATCTGGAACTGCGGCATCACCCGACCGATCAGCCCGACCGCCAGATTGAAGATCAGCGCAAACACTGCCACCGGGGCTGAGAGCTGGATTCCCATCTTGAACGATCCGGCCACAGTCTGCACCGCCAACTGCACCGCATCGGCCACCGGAACCGCCCGGGTGAAGGGGAACAGTGAATAGGATTTCACAATGGCCGTCAGGAACAGGTGATGCAGATCTGTGGTCATGATCAGCACCAAACCTAGCAACCCCAGAAAGGTGCCCACCGTGGTCGATCCCGGCGCAATGCCCGGCGCGGAGGTTTGCGCGAAACTCAGCGTCGTCTGGATCGAAATCACCTCCCCGGCTACCGCCAGCGACGACAGAAACAACCGAAGGATTACCCCGATCATCAAGCCGATCAGCACCTCCTTGATGACTGCACCGGCCAGGCCGCTGACCTGACCCGGCATGGCGGGCAAGACCGGCGCGATCACCGGCAACAACATCACGCTCATGACGAAGGCAAAGGCCAACCGGATGCGTGGCGGCACACTGGGGTCGCCCAACCCCGGAATGGTCATCACCAGAGCAGCTAGGCGTGAAAAGATCAGCGCGCCGGCATAGATCTGTTGGGCCGAGGCGTAGGGGTCCACCGGCCTACATCGCCGCGATGCGGGCCGCGATCTGCCGCATAAAGCCGCTCATCAAGGCTCCCATCATCGGCAGGAAAATCAGCAGAGAAATGAACACTGCTACGATCTTGGGCGCGAACACCAAAGTGGCTTCCTGAATCTGGGTCAAGGCTTGGAACAAGCCGATGGCCACGCCGACCACCAGGCCGACAATCAACACCGGTGCCGAAAGCTGCAGGGTCAGCCAAATCGCGTCGCGACCCACATCAAGAACCTCGGCACCGGTCATGAAACCACCCTATCGGTCGGCGAAAGGCGCTGCCGAACCCGACTAGGGAATGCCGCTTTTATGGTTAATACAGCGTTAGTGACTCGAGCGCCGGTTACCGGGTCTTCAAGTCCACAAACGGCGTGGAACCGCCGG
>JANLPK010000326.1:0-6490 GCA_031367205.1 Alphaproteobacteria bacterium | reverse complement strand
ATCGGCACGCCGGCCCGGTCAGCGATCAAAGCTGAGGTGTAGTCATAGGCGGTCAGCATGGCGATCTTGTCACCTCGCCGTTTCATCGCCTGGAGGTCGGCTAGGGTGACGCGCATGGGGGAAGGCATCCTGCGGTTCTCTGAGGCGCTCAGATAGGCGTTGTGTTGCGTCGCAGCAAGCTCCACCTCGTCTAGCGGTGTGTGGGGAGTTGAATTCCGCGTCCAGTTCCTGTATCAGCCGCGCCTTCTAGAGTTTCACCTCCTCCGCCAAGGGGAGGTGGGTTCGGGGGTTCGCCCCTGATCCTGTCCATGAACTGCGAGGTTCCCGGGGTCACCGGAGACCATAATCGGCGGAAGAGCCCTTCCGTGATCGTAGGGAGACGGGGAGATGAGTTTCCTTATCGGCGCGCGCCTATGGCGTTGCGGCGTGGAGACTGCGGCTTCTCAAGGACAGGCTGATCGCACAGGCGGGCTTCCCGTCAGCGTGGTCATTTGCGGTCGCGGGAATAGTCCTGTGGCCGGACCTGAGTATGGAGACCGCAATGGACCGCGCTCAAAAGCAGGTGGCAATCGAAACGCTGGAACGCGTTTTCGAAGGCGCTGGCGCCGTGGTTGTGACCCACAATCTGGGTCTAACCGTTGCGGAAATGACCGATCTTCGTGGCCGCCTCCGCAAGGAAGGCGCTTCGCTGAAGATGGTGAAGAATACCCTGGCTCAAAAGGCTTTGAACGGCTCGATCGGTGAGGCGGGCGATGCCCTGTTCTCCGGCCCGGTTGCCATCGCCTATGCGCCCGACCCTGTCACCGCCGCCAAGGTTGCCACCCAATATGCGAAGGAGAACGAAAAGTTCGCCATCGTGGGTGGCTTCATGGGTCAAGAGATCCTGGATCAAAAGGCCGTTAGCGCGCTTGCCACGCTGCCGTCCCTCGACCAGATCCGCGCCAAGCTGGTTGGCCTGCTGCAAGCGCCTGCGACCAAGATCGCCGGTGTTCTGCAAGCCCCCGCCGCGCAATTGGCCCGAGTCTTTTCGGCTTATGCCGCCAAAGACGCCGCCTGATCGTCATTTCCTAAACACACACCTACCTCATCACCTTAAGGAACTAACCCAATGTCTAAGCTTGAAAAACTGGTCGACGACCTCTCCACCCTGACCGTCCTGGAAGCCGCTGAGCTCTCCAAGCTGCTCGAAGAAAAGTGGGGCGTCTCGGCTGCCGCACCAGTGGCTGTTGCCGCCGCCGGCGGTGCCGCTGCACCGGCTGAAGTTGCTGAAGAGCAAACCGAGTTCACCGTTGTTCTGACCGCCGGTGGCGACAAGAAGATCAACGTGATCAAGGAAGTCCGCGGCGTCCGTCCGGACCTGGGCCTGAAAGAAGCCAAGGACCTGGTCGAAGGCGCACCGCAGAACGTCGTCGAGAACGTCTCCAAGCAAGTGGCCGACGAAGTCGCCAAGAAGCTGACCGAAGCCGGCGCGTCCGTCACCGTGAAGTAAGAACCACGCCGCGAAACTTCGCGGTTTTGGAAAAGATTGAAACGGCCTCGGAGGGAAACCTCCGGGGCCGTTTTCGTTGGCGAGTGGTGCTCAGGGGTTCGTTCTTCGTGCGCTGACGTAGGGCGCACAGGCGTTTCGCCAAATGGGCCAAGCCCGCCTACGATCCCTGAAACACTGGCGCGCCTATGCCCAATCTCGAGAACTTAAAGAAGCAGGCAAAACGCTATGTCCGTTGGCATCGTGAAGGCCGGGTGACGGTCTGTGCGATCCTTCGGGCGAGCCTGCCGCGTTTCTCCAGTCTTGCCGACAGTGAGATTCTGACCCAGCCGTTTCGTTTGGCCGAGGCTCAGAATGTCGTTGCTCGCCATGCCGGGTTTAGTAGCTGGGCGGCGCTCAAGGAAGGAAGCCCCAAAGTGGATCGTCCAATCACCTATCCGTCCAAGCCCGTTCTCATGAACGCTGAGCCGTGTCTATTCGTGACGGATCTTCAGCGTAGCCTAGATTTCTTCACGCGAAAGCTAGGGTTTAAGGTCAACCTAACCTACGGCGAGCCACCGTTCTTTGGTCAGGTAGGTCGTGACGCGGCCCTTTTGGCGCTTCGGCTTGTTCATCAGCCGGTGATGATGAAGAGCGACGAGGGTGATCTGCTTTCGGCGTCTATTTGGGTGACAAACGCCAAGCAGTTGTTTTTGGAGTTTCAAGCTGCTGGCGTCCAGTTCCACCAGCCTTTGCGAAACGAACCTTGGCATGGCGCGGGGCAGGGCGGGTTTATCGTCGCCGACCCTGATGGAAATCTACTGAGCTTTGGCGGGCGGACGGATTAAGCCGCCGCCAACGGCTCAATCTTCGCCAAGGCGTCTCGGTTCGCGATGGCGGCTTTGGAGAGATCGTGGGTGGTTTGAAGATTGATCCAGAACTGGGCCGTGGTGCCAAACACCCGGCCCAAACGCAGAGCAGTGTCAGCGGTCACGGCCTGCCGCTCGCGAACCAACCGCTCGATCCGAGCGCGATCCTTCAAACCCATCGCCTTGGCCAAGGCTCCGGCGGTCAAGTTGAACGCCGGTAGGTAGTCCTCGCGCAGATGTTCTCCGGGATGCGGCGCAGGTGCTGTGAAGTTCGCGAAGTCTCGTGTCATGTAAAGCCTCACAATTTCGCATCAGTGGTAGTCAACAAATTCGACCGACTCGGGGCCGTGCCGCCCCCAAACAAAGCAAATTCGAAACTGATCATTGACGCTAATCGACCACTGACCACTTCGATCTCCCGTTAGGCGATGAAGCCGATTTCCAGGCGGAACTCTCATGTCCTCAATCACGACCGCCGAATCCAACTGAAAGAGTCTTCGCCGCGCGGCCTTGGCGAGGTCAGCCGGAAAGCCTTTAGGAACCTGACCCACGAACACCGCTGAAGCTTTGTTGTCCTTCCAACTCTGGATCATCCCGTGTTCCTTGGCCCCAACGTAGCGCGGATCGCTACAAAGTGCAAGTCGACGTAGCTTTGCGCGCTACGCTTCCTCCGCGACTGTAACTTCGCGTCAGGATGCCCCGAGCGCCATATCCGCCAACGCCTCCTCCGGCGCGGTGAGGGCGGAGCGCAAGCCAGGTGGCCGCCCCGTCTCTGGCATGCCGTTGATGGCCCAGACCAGGGTGCGGCGGTCGTCGAGGTTCCAGAAGAGGCCGGTCATCCAACCATAGGCGTCGCCAAGATGCCCGCGCCAGCGGTCTGAACCTTTGCCGAAGAAGGCGTCTCCGCTGGGGCCGGGGCGACCAGTGGGGGTCTGCATGCCTAGTCCATAGCTCTGAAATACACCCTCATCGGTGTCGCCGTTGGCGCGAGCGGGGTCGAGAGCCCAGTCCGGTGTTTGCATGACCCTCAAGGCGGCAGAGGGGATTGGCGTCATGTTATTGCCGTGGTGAGCGAGCGAACAGGCGCGGGCTAACCCGTCCATGTCGGCTAGGCTCAGTCGTAATCCACCCTGCGGGGAGAAGACAAAGCCATTCTCGCCGGGTCGGTAGTTTGCGAGTCGCAAGTCATCTGAAGCCCGTGAGAAGGTAACATTCGGCGCGCGAGGCGGGGGGGAGTCGACTTGGCTCACCCATTGCCCGGCGACCCGACGCAGGCCTGCAGCGGCCCTATCGCGCTTGGCCTGCGACACACCGCTCCAGTTGTATCCGATGTCCAGGCCAAGAGGGGCAAAGAGAGCTTGATGCATGAGCTGGTCAAATCGCTGACCGCTGAGCCGTTCGGTCATCTGCGCGATCAAGGCGAAGTTGACGTCCGCATAGGCAAACCATTGCCCGGGGGCGTGAACGGCGGGTCCAAACCAGTCGCCGTCATCGTAGTTTCGGCCTCTTTCGAGAAACGCCTCTTCCAGCCGGTGACCGAAGGGTACGGGGAAGCTGGGTCCATTGCGCAGACCGCCAGTGTGAGACAGCAGCATGCGCGCGGTGATCGGGACGTCAGGGTGGGCAGGGTGGCGTAGCCGAAACCCCAACAGGCCCGAAACATCGGCCTCTAGCCCCTTGTCGGACTTCATGATCAGGGGCACGCAAACCAGAGCCGCGACCATCTTTGAAACCGAGGCCACCCGGAATGGAGCGTTGGGGCCGAAGGCCACGACGCCCTTGGGTCCGTGAGCCGTGCCGCACGACGCGCGGTATGCCATCTGTCCGTCTGCACGCCGAGCAATGACCCCGGCGCTGGCCATCGGGGGGCCATCGTGGGGCGACAGAACACCGCTCAAGTCACCGGGTCGCTTGCCGCCTAGGCTGAGGCTCGAGGCCAGTATTGCCGCGACGGTCCGTCGGTTGAGGTGGTGTTGCATCGGGCAATGGCTAGCATGGCGGTAGACCCAGCCAAGCCCCTTGATCCGAACGCGGCGGAATTTCTTTCCTCCCAGGGCTTCACATTTCGCACCAAAGCTTCTATCTGACGCGTTCCGCGAAAATCCGAGTCGTTTCCGACCCGTATTGTCGTGCGCCTATGTTTCGAGGCATGGCCAGCCGCCCTCAGGCCATGCGAGGGAACGCTTCCGGGCAATAGGGAGCAGTCGGCGTCCTACCCCCGCAAGGGGGGGAGGGTGGACGCAGTAGACACACTTGACGCGAGGAGTTCGTTCCGCGCGTCCCTCAAGGGAATAAAATGGCTCAGTCCTTCACTGAAAAGAAGCGGATCCGGAAGTCTTTCGGCCGCATCGCAGAGGCCGTGCAGATGCCGAACCTGATTGAGGTTCAACGCTCATCCTATGAGCAGTTCCTGCAGCGCGAGACCCGCTCTCCCGACCGCAAGATCGAAGGCATTGAGGCGGTGTTCCGCTCTGTCTTCCCGATCAAGGATTTCAACGAGCGCGCTGTGCTCGAATATGTGTCCTACGAGTTCGAGGACCCGAAGTACGACGTTGAAGAGTGTGTTCAGCGCGACATGACCTATGCGGCACCTTTGAAGGTGAAGTTGCGTCTCATCGTGTTCGAAACAGACGAAGAAACCGGCGCGCGCTCGGTCAAGGATATCAAGGAGCAGGACGTCTATATGGGCGACATCCCGCTCATGACGGACAAAGGCACCTTCATCGTCAACGGCACCCAGCGGGTGATCGTCAGCCAGATGCACCGTTCGCCCGGCGTGTTCTTCGATCACGACAAGGGCAAGACCCACTCGTCGGGTAAGCTGTTGTTTGCTGCCCGCGTGATCCCCTACCGCGGCTCATGGCTCGACTTTGAGTTTGACGCCAAAGACATCGTCTTCGTCCGCATCGACCGTCGCCGCAAACTGCCCGCCACCACCTTCCTGATGGCATTGGGCATGGACGGCGAAGAAATTCTCGGCACCTTCTATGACAGCATCCCCTTTGAGAAGCGCACCGAGAAGGGCGCGAGCGGCTGGGCCACCCCCTACCGTCCCGACCGTTGGAGAGGTGTGAAGCCGGAATTCCCGCTCATCGACGCCGACACCGGCGAAGAGATTGCGCCCGCCGGACTGAAGATCTCGGCGCGCAATGCCAAGAAGTTCGCCGATGCGGGCCTCAAGACCCTATTGCTGGACCCTGAGGCTCTGACCGGCCGATATATGGCCCGCGACCTGGTCAATATGGAGACCGGCGAGATCTATGTCGAAGCCGGTGACGAGCTCGACGTCGAACTGATCGCGGCCCTGGAAGCTCAAGGCTTCTCCACCATCGACGTGCTCGACATCGATGACGTGACCATGGGTGCCTATATGCGCAACACCCTGCGCGTGGACAAGAACACCGCCCGCGAGGACGCCCTGTTTGACGTCTATCGCGTGATGCGTCCGGGTGAGCCGCCGACAGTGGAAGCCGCTGAGGCGATGTTCAAGTCGCTGTTCTTCGATGGCGAACGCTATGATCTCAGCGCCGTTGGCCGTGTGAAGATGAACATGCGCCTGGAGTTGGATTGCCCAGACGACGTGCGTGTTCTGCGCAAAGAAGACGTTCTCTCCGTCCTAAAGACCCTAGTGGGTCTGCGCGACGGGCGCGGCGAAATCGACGATATCGACAACCTCGGTAACCGCCGGGTCCGTTCGGTGGGCGAATTGCTGGAAAACCAGTATCGCGTCGGTCTGTTGCGGATGGAGCGCGCGATCAAAGAGCGCATGAGCAGTGTCGATATCGACACCGTGATGCCGCACGACCTGATCAACGCCAAGCCGGCCGCGGCTGCTGTTCGTGAATTCTTCGGCTCCTCGCAGCTGTCGCAGTTCATGGACCAAACCAATCCGCTGTCGGAAATCACCCACAAGCGCCGCCTCTCGGCCCTTGGTCCGGGTGGTTTGACCCGCGAGCGGGCAGGCTTTGAAGTCCGCGACGTGCACCCGACCCACTATGGCCGGATCTGCCCGATTGAAACGCCGGAAGGCCCGAACATCGGCCTGATCAACTCGCTGGCCACCCACGCCGTGGTCAACAAATACGGCTTCATCGAAAGCCCCTATCGTCGGATCAAGGACGGCAAGACCACCGAAGAGGTCGTCTATATGTCGGCC
>JANLPK010000306.1:0-4125 GCA_031367205.1 Alphaproteobacteria bacterium | reverse complement strand
AACTCCGCGTTCAAGACGTTCGGCACCTAGGATCGTCCACGAACTTCGCGAAATGCCGCGAACCTGAACACCACGGCAGCCGTGATTTCTGTTAGTCCGGGCGAATGGGCGGGACTTGGCGCTGCGACAGTATTGCTGATTAGGCTATTCAAGGCATTGAATTAACTCGGAAAGTCGTGCGTGCCCCCACTTGACGCGTGTCCCTACTTGACGCGACTAAGCGTGACATTGAATTTCATACAGTGTCACCGTTACCCCAGCGATGCAAGTCAGACGCGCAACCTGGCGACCTCGTCCCAGGTTAGGCTGCGGCCCGGATAAGCGACTTTGGCGAAGGGCCAGTCGGCATCGATCCAGCGGCGCAAAACCTCATAGAGCCGGGCGTCGAGCTGGTCGGTGTGGCTGGCGCGGATCCAGCAAAAGGCCTCTGCCTCAAAGCCGGCCAGCTTGGTTGGAAGGATATAGAGGCAACCCAGGCAGAGGGTCTCGTCCGGGGCCATCACGGTGTAGGCGAAGGACCGCCGTGTTCGGAATTCCTTGTGATGCCAGCCCAGGTCGATCAGGTCGTCTTCGAAGCTGAGGCCTTGGGGCCACTTGGTTCCTGGGCCGAAGGTGTTGCCGTGCAGATGGCCTGGCTGGTCATCACCGCGTCATAGTCCTTGACCACGTCGCTGATCAGCAATGGGCGGATCGTAAAATCCGGGTCCTGCACACGGAGCGGCACGACGAAGTCGGTGGGGACGAAGGGGTTCATGGGCGATCCTTTGGTGCCTTCGCATACCGCAGCGACATGATCTCGCCGATCACCGAGACGGCGACTTCCCAGGGGGCTTTGCCGCCGATGTCTAGGCCGATGGGGGCGTGGACGCGGGTGAGGATCTCTTCGGCTACCCCGGCGGCACGCAGGGGGGCGAGGCGCTCGGGGAGGCGTTTGCGGGCCCCGAGTAGACCGACATAGGCGGCGGCGGAGGGGAGGGCCGCGGCCAGAGCTTCGCGGTCGGTGTCGAGATTGTGGGTGGCGATGGCGATGTGGGTCCAGCCGTCGCAGCCGATGGCGTCGAGGGCGGCTTGAGCCTCATCGCGGCGATAGGCAACGTGCAGGATGGGTGGACCAGCCTCTGGGCCCTTGGGGCGCACAAAGGTGGTTTCAAAGCCGCTCTGGGCACCCAGCTGGGCGATGGCCAAGGCCGTGGGGTCAGAGCCGAAAACGACGAGGCGCGGGACCGGGTCATAGGGACGTGTGACGGCCCCTTCCCAGGTTTGCACTTGGTCTGGCGAGACGCACTGACGCTTGACGCCGTCGGTGATCCAGACCACTGGGCGGCGTTCGGTTTCGGCGACCAACAGGATGGCGAGGGCCGGGTCGCTGGGTTCCAGGCGTTCCAACAGGATCTCGATGCGGGCGCCGCAGAGCAGTTGGATATCGGGCCAGGGACTGTCCTGCCCATAGACCAGGCGGCGACTTTGGCCGTCGGCCAGGCAGGCGTCGGCGTGATCGGCCACATCGCTCTCGACGCATCCGCCGGAGAAATAGCCGAGCACGAAGCCGTCGCCGTTGTCGTCATAGGGCGCGAAGACCATTTGGGTGCCGGGCGGGCGCGGGCCGCCGCCATCGACGCTAATCAGGGTGGCCAGGATCATCGGCTTTCCGGCGCGGGAGGCCTGGCGCAGGGCAGGGCGAACATCGTCGGGCAGGCCGAACATCGGCCATTCGGGTAGGGGCTCTCTCATGGGGTCCGAGCTTAACCCCCCATAAAGATTCCAGACACCTGTTCTTTAGGCCTTGGCGCCTAAATGAGTATTCCTTGTTTTCGTTGCCGGCGGCCTCCGAAGTTTATGACCTCACTGATTTCCAAACTTGGCCTGGGTTCTGGTCAATTTGCCCTCGACCAGCCGAGCGTTCGCGGACGCCCGCCTCAGGCCGAGGTGCGTGATATCTTGGAAATTGCGGCGCGCGCCAAGCTTGGCGTGTTTGATCTGGCCGGCCGCTCGCCGCAGGCCGAGTTTGATATTGCCGCCGCCCTGCCGCGTCCCAATCCGTTCAAGATCTGCATTTCCACCGTCCGCGCCGACCGCGGCCCTGACCTCGTCGAAGCCGAAGCCCGTGCGGCTCTGCGTCGCCTGGATGTGGAACATGCCGACTGCATCTTTGTGCCCTCAGCCTCTGAGTTGTTCGGACCCCATGGTTTGGCCATGTGGGACCGGCTGAAGTCCCTGAAGGACCAGGGCCTGACCCGCAAGATCGGCATCTCGGTCTTTGCTTCTGACGACCCGCTGGGTCTGGCCAAGCGGTTCCGGCCTGATGTGGTGCAGGCTCCGGCCAGTCTGTTGGACCAGCGACTGATCATCGACGGCACGCTTGCCGCCATCGCCGGTTTGGGGATGGAGGTGCATCTGCGCTCGATCTTCTTGCACGGTCTGCTGTTACTGCCCCCCGACCGGGCCCCCAACCATCTGCGGGAAGCTGCGGCGCGGATATCGCGCGCCCGGCGGATGATCGCCGAGGGCAAGTCCGACCCCTTACAGGCCGCCCTGGGTTTTGCCCTCTCGCGTCCGGAGGCCACCTCGGTCTTGGTCGGTGTGGCCTCGACCAGTGAACTGAATGCCGTGATTGCTGCGGCGGCGAGCCCGCCGCCTGATCTGGATTGGGACGACATGGCGATCAATGATCCCGTCGCGCTTGATCCCCACGCCTGGGCTGCCGCGTAACAAGGCAGACCGGCGGCGCTCAGAAGGAGCCCGCTTATGATCCTAGCGATTTTGCAGGTCGGAATGGCCTCCCCGCGTCTGCCCGGCAAGGCCTTGGCCCTGTTGCGCGGCCAGCCGATGGTGTGGCGCCAGATTGAGCGCCTGCGCCGCGCCGCCAGTGTCGACAAGATTGTGGTCGCCACCAGCGCGTCCGAAGCCGACGATCCCCTGGCCAACTACTTGGTGGCGCGCGGTGCGACGGTGTTTCGCGGTGCGGAGGCCAATCTGGGTGCGCGGTTCGCCCGCTGCGTCGAGGCCGCCGAGCCGGTCAGCCATGTGGTGCGGGTGAAGGGCGACAGCCCGTTCGTCGATCCCGAACTGATTGATGAGGCGGTGGTCGCCGCCCAAATGAGTGGGGCCGACTATGTCTCCAACCGGGTGGAGCGCAGCTATCCGCGTGGGTTGGAGGTTGAGGTGGTGAGCGTTGATGCCCTGCGGCAGTCGGCGCGGCGTGAAGATGAGGCCACGGCGGCCGGGTCTTCGCCGCTCAGCGAAATTCGCAATCGCCCGGACCGCTATGTCCAGGCTCACATCCTGGCGCGCCGCGATGTGTCCTATATGGACTGGCGGGTGAAACGGGCGCCGGACCTGGCCTTTGCGCGGGGCATCTATGACGCCCTACACGATGCTGATCCCGGCTTTGGGATGCAGGATGTGCTGGGCTTGCTGGAGGGTCGGCAGGATTTGCGACGCTGGGCGGCTTAAGCCGTTGCTAGACGCAGCCGCACAGGATCCAGGGCTGCTCTAAGCGGATAGTGATCGCCTAGGAACTGGATGCCCTCCAGGGAGAGGGCGGTGGGGATGACCAGCGCGCCGGTCTCGTCAGTTGTTATCGTTGCGAGATCAAGCTTGGCGATTTCGATGCGGCGAGGTTTGGTTTTGTGGTCGTCGACCGTGATCCGCGCCGAGGTGCCGCTGATATCCAGGATCGGGTCGGAGAGATAGACATTGAGCATGCCGCCGTGGGCGGTGAAGTGGACCTGGCCCAGGAACTTGGCCTGGCCTTGGAGCTTGCCGTCGGCGTCCAGACTAAGGTCGCTGTCCGGGGCCATGGTGAAGATAAACGCGCCGTCCTCAGCGCGCTCAGTGCCGCCCAGGGTCTCGACCATCCCGCCTGCCGATTGGACGTAATTGCAGAAGCTCTGTTTCACGCCCCAGGTGAGGGATGGGGTCTGCGAGTTGCTGGTCATTAGATTACCCTACAGTGCCGCCAGCACGGCGTCGCCCATTTGGGTTGTCGAGAGGTTGCCACCTAGATCACGGGTTCGGGCGCCGTTCTCGAGGGCTTTGATGACGGCGCTCAGCAGTTTGTCAGCCAAGGCGGTGCGGTTCAGGGACCAGCGCAGGGCCATTTCAAAACTGAGGATGGCGGCCAAG
>JANLPK010000301.1:0-3491 GCA_031367205.1 Alphaproteobacteria bacterium | reverse complement strand
CCGGCGTCACGCTCCAGACCACGTAATAGCCGACAAAGATCGCCAGCACGAAGATCGCCAAGCGAAACACGGTGGGGTCGACGGCTTCCATCATTTAGCTCCCAGTCCGGCATGCACAATCGCGCCACCCTGGGTGACCAGTGCAGCCTTCAGGATCTCATCCTCATAGTCCGGCCCCAGCTTGCCCTCCTTGTCGAGCAGCAGCCCGGCAAAAGCCATCAGGTTGCGCGCGTAAAGTGCTGAGGCGTCCGTGGCGATCCGGCCCGGCAGGTTCGGCGCGCCCAGGATCTTGGCCCCATTGGCCGTGACCACCGTCTCGCCCAACTTGGCACCCACCACATTGCCACCCTGCTCGATGGCCAGGTCGACCAGGATCGATCCGGCCTTCATGGAGGCCACCTGTTCAGCACTGACCAGCTTGGGTGCAGGCCGACCGGGGATCAGGGCTGTAGTGATGACGATATCCTGCTTGGCGATGTGGGTTGAGACCAACGCAGCCTGCTTGGCCTGATACTCCACGCTCATTTCCTTGGCATAGCCGCCAGCGGTCTGCGCGTTCTTGAATTCCTCGTCCTCGACGGCCAAGAATTTGGCTCCCAGGCTCTCGACCTGCTCCTTGGTGGCCGGGCGCACATCGGTGGCCGTAACCACTGCACCCAGACGCCGCGCCGTGGCGATGGCCTGCAAGCCGGCGACGCCGACCCCCATGATGAACACCTTGGCTGCCGCAACCGTGCCCGCAGCGGTCATCATCATCGGCATGGCCTTGCCGAAGGCCTCGGCCCCCTCGATGACCGCGCGGTATCCGGCCAGATTGGCCTGAGATGACAACACGTCCATCACCTGCGCACGCGTGATGCGGGGCACAAACTCCATGGCAAAAGCCGTCGCGCCCTTGGCCGCCAGGGCCTTCAGGGCCTCGGTCTCGATATAGGGATTGAGCGTCGCCACCACGATGGTCCCGGCCTTCAGCACCGCGATTTCCTCATCCGCCGGTGCGCGCACCTTGAACAGGATATCGGCCTTGTCCATCGCCGCCTTGGCGGTCTTGGCCAGGGTCGCCCCAGCAGCGACATAGTCCGCATCGGGGTAGGAGGCGGCAGCCCCTGAGTCGGCCTCAACCACCACCGAAAACCCAGCGACGATGAGCTTCTTCACCGACTCCGGTGTGGCCGCAACGCGGGTCTCCCCAGCGCGACGCTCCTTGGTGACTGCAATAACCGGCATGCCTAAGATATCCCAAACCCAAACGGTGCCGGACCCTGGTCAGTCCTGTCCCAGGTCGGCTTGCGAGTAGCTAGTGTGAGGTGTCCGGCTTGTCGCGCAACAGAACGATGCCCACCACCGTGACCACCACCCCTGTGATCAATCCAGGCACCGGTCCGGCAGGGGTGCAGAACCACAAGACCAAAAACGGCAACAGCGCGGCCAGAGCCAAGCTGCCCCACTTTGTCATGCCGTTGAACAGGTGAAAGGTCGCGACCTGCTCGTCGATGTTCATCTCGCCGCGATGATATTCAGAAGCCATAGGAATCCGTCTCTCAAGAGCGCGTTCCGAAAAGTGGGAACCGGTTTTCGGATCAAAACGCGCGACAAAACAAATATCTAGATCAGGTCTCCGATTCCGTGAAACGGAGACCTGATCTAGGGATAGGGCGCAACTACACGTTCCCCTGCGTCGGCTCAAGCCTGCGTTAGCGCTTTGGTGGCCAGGAAGCCAACAAGCCCCGCAACGCCGCGACCAAGGCCAGGGGCTGATCGACCATGATGTGGTGGGCGCTATCGGGAATGGCGATCTCCACCATATCGGCCGGGAATGGCGACACGTAATCATCACCCCGCCGCATCATGATCATCGAACGGTCGCCGAAAATATGCGCCAGCGGCACGGTCACTTGGGGTGGCGCACCGTCCATCATGCCGGTCATCAGGGATCGGTCCAGCTTGATCCACATATTGGGATCAAACCGCCAGGTCCAACCTTCGCCGGTTCCGTCCTCAAGCGGCGCGCGTTTCAGCGAGCGGCGCGCGATAAAGTCAGCGATGAACAGATTGCCCGCTGCCTGGGGCGGCATGAACCGGAAACGTGCCAGGGCGGACTGCAAGTCCGGATAGACGCGCTGGGCCCGGTCACTGGTCGGAATGTTGCGAATCTGGGCGGCGGCCATACGCTTACCCTCCGGCGAGTCCGGCGGCGGACCGCCAAAGCCCGTATCGACCATGATCGCCGCACTCATGCGTTCAGGGTGACGCGCAGCGGCGAAAAACACCTGGCTGCCACCGAACGAGTGCCCCACATAGATCGGCGGCTTGCCGCTGGCATAGAGCCCGGCGGCCTGGGCTACAGCCTCGGCGTCCTCGCCAAAATCCTGGAAGGCATAGGTGTCACGCCAATCCGACGCCCCCATCCCGGCCAGCGACATGGAGGCCACACGGTAGTCCTTGGCCAGGTAGGGTGCGATGAAGCTCCACCAATCGGCATGGGCAGAATTGCCGTGGGTCAGCAGCAAGCCGGGCTTGCCCAGCTCACCCCAGACCAGCATCTCGATCTGGGTGCCCAGCGAGGTGACAAAGCTGCGTTCCGGCTCCTGGGCAATGGCGTCGGTGAACCATTGCGGCGCATCGGGCTCTTGCCCTTGAAACGGTGCGAGCGGTGCCTGAACCTCGGGCGGAAGGGCGCCCGGCTCAGAATGGATCGGACGGTCGTCATAGCCGACCGGCGCACCCTCTTTGATTGCTGGATCTATTGCCATCTCTTTAGCCTCGAACCTCTCGCTCACCCGGCTTGCGCACCATTGAGCGGATACCTTTGTAAATGCCCGTGCCGCGACTAAGAGCGGCTCACAGCGCGGCCAAACCGCGCTGCTGCAGACTGATCCCAAGACCGTCGGGGAGGACGGGCCTTCGGACTTTAGTCAGAGCATCGAGCATCGCGGGAGGGTGATGAACGCCTGTTTGAAACTTGGCAAGGCCTGATGCGGTCAGGGTGCCAATGTCGCACCTTTGAGGTCGGCTTGGCCGCTCAGGCATACACGTCTTGAGTCCGATTGAACGCAGATCGCGACTTGCCCTTGCTCGATATGCCAACCCGGCAATACAGGGTCATAGCTCGCTAGAAGTCTTGGATCAGCAACGACCTTGGCGGTTTTTGTCTCTCCCGGCTTCAGCGCCAGCCGCGCCCAGCCAATCAGCCGCTGCCCCCCCTTGACCCTGGCATAGACCTGCGCGGTCTCGGTACCAGCCCGTTCTGCGGTGTTGGTCACTTCAAAAGTCGCGGAGACGGTCTCACCGCCCGAGACTTTCAGGTTGGCATACTCAAACTGACTGTAGGAAAGTCCGAACCCGAACGGGAACAGCACCTTCAGACGCCGCCGATCAAACCAGCGATAGCCGACATCTGCGCCTTCGGGATGTTCCACGGCGATCCGGCCCTTGTGCTGCTGCACATCGGGATGCGAGGTCGGAATGGTCGCGCCCTCGACGGGTGGGCC
>JANLPK010000292.1:0-8576 GCA_031367205.1 Alphaproteobacteria bacterium | reverse complement strand
GCATGCCAGGACGACCAGCTCTCTCAACACGCGCTTCCACCCCCAGGATTTCATTTTCACTCTGTCCACCTCGCAAACTGCGGAATCTAGTATTCCGTCGGCAGCCCCCTTGGTCGAAACGGCGCACAGGTGTCGTCAAGGGGAAGCCTGCCATTGTGAGCCCGCAACATCTCGTCATATGCCTCACCAACAGGATCCGGCACAGATCGTGGCGTGCCGTGGGGCATCAGGGTCATATCGAAAAATCCCTTCGATCATTAAACTTGAACATGTAAATTACGAACGAAGCAAGAACTTTTTCTCACCCCAACCATCCCAACGCCCCGGCCCCGACCCGCACCTTGGGCCGCGCCGTAACCACCCCGCGCCGGTTCACGGCATATTCCCCGAACGCGTCGGCCCCGTGGCTGGCATCGTCGTGAAGCGGCCCGGCATAGAGCCCCGTCGTCCCGGCCATCCGCTTGCGATAGGCCCGCAGCCTATCCAGCCCCAGGCCGCACTTCTCGCCGTCAAACCAGGTGATCGGGATCATCTGGCGCACCGCATTGATCCGCTCTTCCGGGTTGGCGGCCACGCCCACCTCGATGTTGAAAAGCCCAAGTCCGCCAAGGGTTTCCAGCCGGGTCCTGCCATCATTCCCCATCTCGCGCACCTTCACGTCATGGGGCAGATAGTGTCGTCCATAGACAAAGGGCCTGGACCCAATGGCCTCTCGCACGATGGTTTGCAGGCCCAGGCCACTGGCTTCGAAGTAATCGATGACCCGCACCTCGCGCCCTACGGCCTGAAAGAACCAGATCGCCGTATAGTCATCGATGCCCAGGTCCCAGGCGGTGTCGACCTTCAGGCCCGGATCATAAGGTACCCGCCCAACCCGCCCGGCGGCCTCAGCCTCCCGCAACAACGACCCGTAATAGGAACCCGGTGCCGCAGCTTCAAAGTCCACCAGATACTCGCTGGCGAACCGCGCCTCACCCTCCTCCGCCGACCCGGTCTCGGCCACCAGATCAGCCCGCTCCTTGGCCAATTGCTCAGGGGTAAACACATCCGTCTCGGTGGCCGGCGACTTCAAGGTGTACCAGTCGGGATCCCGCGCCCGAGACTCAAAAGCCCGCACCGCATGATTTCGGCCGCGCGGCGTCCAGAGAAACACCGCCCAGCCACCATTCTCTGCCAGGATCGGGCGGATATAGGTCCAAGCGTCCGGCTTGGCCAAGGCCCACTCGGAGAACACCACCCCCAAGGGCGAGGTGCCCACCAGCCGGTCATAATTGTCCGACCCCACCACCTGCCAGGTCGCCCCGGTCAAGAACTCGATCTTCATCTCGGCCTCGATGGTCCGGGCGCGCAGGTTCAGCGGAAACGCCTCATCTATCCGCTTGCGCCCGGTATGCGGATTCACCGCCCCCCAGATCGCCTTCCGCCCCTGCCCGGCCTGCGGCAGCATGTGCCAGTAGCTGCCGGGTTGGCTTATGACTGCGGTCGCTGCCCAGTGCAGCGCCACCTCATCCTTACCCCAACGCCGATGGGCTGCGACATCGGCCCGCAGACCGCCGTCTTCCAGATATTCCATCAGGGAGTCTTGGTAACCGCGCGGTCGCCAAGTCTCTGGGACCTGGGCTTCAACAGTCTTTGTTTTGGTGGCCAAAGCGCACAACCTTCACGTTGATAACGGGTTTCTCCGAACTCTCGTCGCTCGACGATTTACGAGCCGGAGGCTTTCCCACCGCAAACTGCCGGGCCGAAACGCGAATCTTGTCGAAGTTCAGAGTCTCAACCGATGCCCCATCGGCAATCGTCAGCATCTCATCGAGCAACACCAACCCGCGAATCTCCCGCACCGTCTCGAGCATGCCGGTCATCTCGGTCTCACCCCGCACCCACGCGTAGAGGGTCGCCAGCGAGGGCATATCCAGGCGCGAACAGACATCCTGAAGCTCCCGCCCGGAGGCCAACAACCCGCCCAGGTGCACCCCTATTTCGGGTGTGAATTCCGTCGGCTGACCTTCCGCCAATCCCCTAACCCGGGCGCTCAGCGCCACCTCCAGTCTGGCGTCAAAGATCGGATATCTCCGCCGCCAGGCCCGCACCGTGCAACCAGCGGGCATGTCGTCGCGCGCGCATATCTCAGCGACCACCTGCCCTTTGGTCACCAAGTGGCAGATCTCATTGGCAATCTCCGTGGAATATCGGGCAGATATATTCGACGGCTGGGCAGGGCCCCCCGGTTGATCAGTCATTTGATTTTCCTTCATTTCTGCTGGAGAACCACCCCGCCTTCGGAGGAGCAGATGCTATTGCTTAAGGAGGTTGTGAGTTGGAACAAATACGGTACAACTTGATCAATCGTATTTGCCGCCTAGAAGGCGCCGTTCACTCTCCGATGGAAATTGCTATGATCGCCGCTGGTCGAAAACACGATTCAACCCCTGGCCCCCCTCGGGTTTGGCTACTGATCGAGATCACTCACTGGGACTGGTTTGTCTATGTCGGATTGAGCCCAACGAGCATCCCCGTTGAATACCGAATTCAAGGTGGCTTGAACTACAGTCGCCAGGTCGTAATTGAGGGTCGTATTAGAGGTCCAGGATCATATCGCGCCAGGCCCATCAATATCCGACTGAACACTTTTGGGGTTGATGCAGACTTCGGGCCTCATGGTCGAAAACAGGTCGGGGTGTTCCACAGGAATCGATTGGGCCCCTCGGGTCCCGAGCTTGAAGCCGATCTCGACCTTCCGGAGGCGGCGTTGAATCAGGCCTTAGTCGCTCTGAGTTCAGTCTGGAAGTATGTATACATTTGGATGGACGAGGGTCGAGACGAAGCCGCTATCTCCGCATTCTCATTCTCAGCTCACATCGATCCCAACAACGCGGACCTAGCTGGACCGGAGTTTGAAGCAGACAATCAGCAACCGACATAACGACCCACTCAGTTCATTGTTTCAGCCACATCGCGATGGAGCCACCGGAGCAGAGATTTGCGCCAAAAAGCCTTCACTCATCGGCCACGAGGTCCAAACTCAAGTCTTGGATTACCGAGCCGTCCGTTATCTCGGCTACAGTTGCCAAGCCGTAGATTGCTATTCTCCCAGCACACGGAACTCTTAGCCTTCTGACATATCTTCCGGTCCTCCTCGAACTGTTGATTGCACTCCGGCTTGTTGCTCCACTCCAATCTGGGAGTCGCGGCGCTAGTCGAATTCCGGTCCCCAGGGCGATCCCCGGGCGGGGCCATCGGATGGACTCCAACCGGCGGAAGCGTGTCTGGTGAGTATCCGTGGCAGTTCGCGCAACCGGGCACACCCCAGTAGTCCCAGAAGCCCGGTTTCGCTGCGGCGGCGAGCTGGACATGCCCGGGTTTCGTTGCGAGTCGGGAGGGAGCTCCGCCCCCGACTGAAGGGCCAGTCTCCGTGCGCAAGGGTGAGAAGAAGCGCTCATACGTCTGATCCGCTGCACGACCGCGCTCATGGTCGATCTCAGCCGGTGATCGACTGTACCAGTATCGCAACGCGTCGCCGTGCAGACGCGCAGGATCAATCTGGCCATAGACCATGGAACTTCTCCTCGTTAGAAATTGAAATGCTAGTCAAATAGTCAGCGCCGCTGGTCGGCGGTCGACGGGAGACAGGTTCGGGAACCCGCCATGACCCAGGCTCAAAGCTTCGACAAAATCGCTGAGCTATATGGCGAGGTGCGGCGCGGTTATCCCGCGCAACTCTTTGATGATTTACAGGTTCTGGCCGGGCTCTCCCCGACCGCCAATATCCTAGAGATCGGTTGCGGTGCGGGCCAAGCCACCGGCGATCTGGCTGCCCGCGCGCAACGTGTCACCGCCCTGGACCCCGGCCCGCAGCTGATCGAACAGGCCCGCCTACGCGCCCTCGCCGCCAATATCGATTACGTCGTCGCCAAGTTTGAAGACTATGCCGTGGCACCCGGCACCTTCGACCTCGTCGCCTCAGCCCAGGCCTGGCACTGGGTCGATCCCAATATCGGCTTCCCCAAACTGGCCAATGCACTCAAGCCGGGCGGCACCTTCGCCGTCTTCGGCCATGTCCCCATGACCCTGCCTGAGCCGTTCAATAGCGCCTTTCGCCCCATCGTGGAGCAATACTGGCCGGGCGTCTGGGGCTCACCCCCTTCGCAGGCCTATTATCTAGAATCCGGCCCAATCGCCGCCATCATCGCAAACAGCGGCCTCTTTGGTCCCGTCACCCACCGTGCCTATGACTGGACCTGGACCATGGACGGCAAACTGCTCGGCGCATACCTGCGCACCGACTCCAGCTACCACGCTCTGCCGGAGCCCGAGCGCTTCGCCATGTTCGACGCCATGTCCGCAGCGGTCGACGACCACGGCGGCCAACTCAACGCCCCCTGGGAAACCCACCTCGATGTGGCGCGGAGGGCTTGAGTGCGGGCGAAGGCGCACCTCACGACCATGCCCAGACTCTAACAAAAACGCTTTGGCTTGTCAAGAACAAAATAGGAACTCTTGATCGCCTCCCCGCTACCGACCCGACACCCACAAACCCCCTGATGCCCAATCTGGGCATAGATTCCTATGAATTCGACCTCGACTTTCCCTTCTAGCAAAGGAAAATCGCCTCCCTAGTGAATCATCGGATTGGTCGATCCCCATCTCACAAGCAACTGACAAACAAAGCTGAGTATTGACAGACCTTCAATTCACGCCAAACATCCAAGTGCATTGCACAAAAAGTGCAAGTTTAGGGAGGCGATTATGGGAAAACTATCTGATGCAGCGAGGGCCTTAGCCATTCTTGCTGCTATTGTTGGTGCGTTCGTCACACTGCCATCGGCAGCCGCAATCCTGCTGGTGCTGGGCGGCATTTCGGCGCTCGATAATTCCGGTGACAACGTCAAAATCTACACGTCAGCCATCGTTCTGACCGTGGGTGCAGCGTCACTCAGCGCGATCCCGGTGGTCGGCAGCTACCTGGTCACCATCTTCTCGGGCCTGGGCACCGCCTTGGTCGGCGCATCGGTTGTTGGCATCACCTTGTCAGCCTATCACCGCGTGCGGGCTGACTGGGGTCCCAAGGCCGCCGCGTAACCGAAGACGACATAGCCGCGCTCCTCTTCATCAAGAGGAGGGGCGCGCGCTTGGTGTTTTCTGCGCGAGCTCAGCGATGCGCCTCTATCTCTCATCCTTCCGCATGGGCGACCACTTCGAGACCCTGCTTGCCATGATCGGCCCAAAGGCCAAGGTGGCGGTGATCTCCAATGCCGTGGACTTCATTCCGGCGATGGATCGAGAGGCCTATGTTCGCACCGTGTTCGACCCCATCGCAGTGTTCATCGACCAAGGCTTGGCAGCCTTTGATCTGGACCTGAGAGACTATTTCGCTCGATCTGACGCCCTCGAAGCTGCCCTTGCCGACGTGAGCCTAGTCTGGGCGGTTAGCGCCAAAAGAGTCCTTTGAGAAACCCGAACAACGACTGCCGCTTCTCTGGACCATGAATCGACTGCAACACCTGGAAGGTCAACCCGGTCCGTGCTTCACCTAGAGGATCGGAATAGCCGCAAAGCGCAGCCGAAAGCTCTATTGGGATGTCAAAAATGTAGTCCGCGTCGCCTTCCCGCTGCTGTTCCTCGATGATGCGCGCCCGGATCGCGGCAAATTCCGGAGGCGGATCACCAGTAACCACCACGTCGCCTAGTTTGAGGTCCGTGTTATAGTCCACCTCCCAAACCATAACCCCATTTCGCCAGCCAGACGACTGCGAACACATGACTGTCTCGCTCATATGGGTTATGATCATGTGAGTATTTTCGGACAAAGCCGCTGGATCTAGTGGTCCACCGAACCGGCCCGAATTCGAGTAGATCAGCCACCATCCTGAAACCGTTTCAGCACAGCAGAGTTCTGCACTGAGTTCGTCGTCCGTCTCACCGACGACCTGGAGGCCAAGCTTCTCCAGAACGACCTCCCGATCCACTTTCTCGAAGGCCAACCAACTTGCGTTTAAGCCCATAACCTTGGCGCTCCTTTTGTCCTACTCACCTTCTCGGGGGCGAGAGGTCTGATACCCAAACCCCGCCATCGGCACCCCGAACAGCACACCGACATCTCGCGGCAGTGTATGATCTACGCGATACCCGGCCAGATCTTCCATGAAAGCTTGCGTCTGGCGTTTACTCAACTCAGCAGTCAACCCGAATTTGGACTCAATCAACCCAACCGGAACGCCATCCCGAAAAGTCCGCTGATCCGGATAGGTGTATCCGCCACCCCTTAGATACTCGCGCCGCTTTCCGCCAACGCCGGTCGTTTCACCCCTTGCTGCGGTCCGGACCCTGGAGAAGGACTCGCCGAGCGTCTCCTTAGTCAATCTCGGCGGCTCGACACCCTTGCGAAGGCTGTTCGAGCTCGGCAGTCGGTTGGATCCAACACGACCTACCAGTCCTCCCGCCACGCCAAACCCACCGCCCAAGGCAGCAGCATTGCGGGCACCATCGATGGAAATAGGTCGCCCGTTGAAAACATCCTGAGCGACGGATGTCGCTACACCCGATGCCGCGCCTGAATAGCCAGCTTGGCCGCTACGGGCGGCGAGCGCTCCGACAGTCCCGCCCAGCGCCGATCCCGCATAGGTGCCGAGAGAACTCGGCTTTCTGCTAATGAGGTCAGACACGCCTTGCTCCAGAATGCCAGACCCGGCACCTGCCGCGCCCAGCACTCCGACTTCTCTGGCAATCAACGGTGTAGCTTGAACTATGCGCGAGCCGCCTACCGCCAAGCCTTCCAGAGGCCCCAGGGCCAACACCTGAGCGCCCGTGCCCAAGACCTGACCGGTGATCCGAGCGGGGCCAAAATGCTTGGCGTCATAGGCGTCGCGCGCCCGTTCCTGAGCCATTCTGGCGGCATAGGATGAACCAAATTGTTGTCCTTTGGCCTGATCCCCGAGGGCGTCCCACCCCGCATGAACCCGGTCAGCGACTCCGAAACTAACTGCATCCAACGCACCCCGGCTCGCAGCACCAACCTGCGCCCTAACACCTGGCGTCGCTCCAGCCTTGAGCTTGACCACCGGACCGACTACGGTCGCCGAGACCCGCGATGCGATCGGTCTCGGTCGCGGCGCAGCTCGAACGCCTAGAGCCAGAACATCGCTTGGTCTCGGTGCCGAGAGATTTCCCCCTGACCTCGTGGATCGGTCCCAGAGTTCGCGCCCCGCCGCCTCGGCACCATTGGCGAGTGTTCGGAGATGCACGTTCCGCTCTTCCATCCAATCACCGATATCGGCGAGCAGATGCTTACCTGTTCGTCCGGGTTGATTGTTCGCCATTCATACCTCGCGATTTGGGATTCGATGAGATGGATACACTACCCTATGGCGATCTTCTTGTCAAGAACAAATTAGGAACCTTTTACCGCTAGTCCACCAGAAACCCCCGCACCAACGGGTCCAGTGCCGCCAAGCCTTTGTAATCTCGAAATTCTTCCCCCGCCTGCCCCATCACACCATCCCAAGCCGCCGCAAACGCTGCCAACCGCCCTGGATCGCCGCGCAAGTCCTCCAGCCGATGTCGCCAAATCCGGATGGTGAACAACACCCCACCGGTCCTCGGTAAGCGCCGCAGGGTCTGGCGCTCCATTCGAACAAACAACTCCCGCCCCGGATCGGTAATCAACGGCTGTCTTGCCCGCACGGGCACAGACGACGGCAAGAACAACTCCCCCGACGCCACCACGCTCCAATTCCGTCGCTCGACAATGGCATCCACCGCCAAGGCATCGAAGATCCGGCTCACCCGTGGCAGTAGAGTCGCCGCAAACCCCGGCACCGGGCCGTGCAGCGCCGACAGCGGCTTACCCACAACCTCAGCTGCGCTGAAAAAGCTCGGCGCACAAAGACTGGCCGCGGTTAGGGTCCAAGCCCCGTTGTGATGCTCCATCAAACAGAGATCATCATCCACCAGGCCAGCGGCCCAGCGTAGTGGCGGCCCCTCGCGGCTCACCTCGACCCCGAAGTGCGCCGCCATCAACTCGGCCACCTCGGCCTGCCCTGCCTGCGAGCCCTCAACCTCGCCCCAGCAAAGCTCGGGATGCTCCGCAAACACCGCTGCCTTCCGAACCGCTGGGTCGCCGTCCGCCGCGTCGAACGCCCCCTCAAACCAATCGGCCAAGGCAATGGGAGCCAGCCCGATCCGAAACCGGTGGGCATCCTTGTGATCAAAGACGGCGGGATAGCGCAGGTCAGCCATAGCCAAGGCATAGTTCACTTGCTCGCTGACGCTAAGGGCGATTCGGTGTCGCCCTCTCCCCGGGTTTAGGATCACCGCATGGAACTTGTCGCCTTCTCAGACCTCACCCCTGACCAATTAGCCAAGGCAGCCACCATCCTGCGCGAAACCATTCGCGGGCCGTCCTACAAGGCCGAAGGCGAGGCAGAAGAAGAAGTCGCCTCCTTCCTCACTGACCCGGACCGCTTCGCCATCGCCGCCGTGCAAGACGGCCAAGTCCTCGGCTGGATCGGTGGTATCCGTGGTTATTCCCACGCCCTCGAGCTTCACCCCTTGGTCGTGGGTCCTGCTCACCAGCGCCA
>JANLPK010000291.1:0-2904 GCA_031367205.1 Alphaproteobacteria bacterium | reverse complement strand
GGAAGTTTCCAGCCCGGTCAAACCAAGTGGAGTCGCTTTGACCCGTGACGGTGACCACCAGGGTGTCGCCTTCCCATTTGGCCACCGTCAGGCCCATCCAGGAGTCCACAGGGGCTGGGCCCGGGTCATTGAAATAGAGATTCCGAACGGCCCCGGCATATTCGTAGGCGACCAGGATGGAGGTGTCGGACTGGAAGATTTGGAAAGGCAGAGCCATATAGTTGGCGCGCGGCACGCCTGGTAGATAACACTTGATCTCCGGGTCGCGATTGATCCAGTCGGCTCGGTTTTCATCCCGCTGCTTCTTGGCTTCGGCGGTGTAGGGAATCTCGCCACCTTGGACGATGCCCAGGCCGGCGGGCACGGCACCAACGGCTCCCAGGGCGATGACTTCCTTGGCCGGAACCGGCGCGAAGGTTCCGGGGCGAACTTGCAGGGCAGCGCTGGCGGCGTGCGGCTCAACATTCCAACCGGCTCCACCCAGCGACTGCCAAACTCCGTTCAGATCGGGATGAACCTTGTCGGGGCCGCGCGGTGCCCGATAACTGGACTTCGCGACCTTGGCTGTGGTGCTAGCCTCAGGCGTTGCGGCTTGAGCCTGACTGGTTAGAAGGGCGAGGCCAAAGCCCACGCAAGCCGAAATCCTGAACATAGACCATCCCTATTTGGGTGCGACCCGACCAGGCAACCCCGTTACCCCTAAGCTATCAACTCCCGTTGGCGATGGAAGCGCCTTATGTCAAAAATATCCCCAAGACGGGGAGAAGGTCTGGGAGCCCACCCGAATATTGTGGCATGCTGATGCTAGATTCTTGTCAGAAGCTCGGACCCAGGAAACCCAATTGATGCCAATGCCACACTTGAACCCAAGGCAGATTCTGGGCCTGTTGGCGTCCTGCGCCGCGCTGTTACTGGCCACCAACGCTGTCGGGGCAGAGGCGCCGCCGATGGGCCAACGAGTCTACGACACGGTGTGCGCAGGATGCCACGCTGCACCCCCCCCAGGCAGCCGCGCCTCACCGGTGGCAAATCTACGCAAGATGAGTCCGTCCGCGATTCGTACCGCCCTGACCACCGGACCCATGCGTGGGATAGGCGATAGTTTGTCGCGCGAAGAGATGGACGGCGTCATCGACTATCTGGCAGCTAAACCGACAACACAAACTCCGACGTCCGCCGTCATTCCACCCTGCGCCGCTGACAAACGAGGGATCCTGATCCCGGCGGGAGCGCCGGCCTCGGGCTGGGGCCTGGATGCCTCCAATAGCCGCCATCTAACTTCGAAACAGGCCGGACTGAGCACGGCGGATCTGTCGCGATTGGAAGTGGCTTGGTCACTAGGCTTTCCCCAGACCACAGCCTTGCGGTCGCAAGGGGTGATCGTGGGTTCGACGCTGTTTTATGCTGCGGGCCAAACCCGCCAATTGCTGGCGCTCGACACCCAAACCGGGTGTGCCAAGTGGAGTGTCCAAACGGCCTCCGATATTCGCACCAGCTTGGCATTTGGTCGGCTGGGCAAGGGCGGGCCGATGGCCTTAGTCGGCGGCGATGGATCAGGGGAGGTCCGCGCTTGGGATGCCTTGACCGGCAAGGCCTTATGGCACGCCAACCCGCGTCCCAAACAGCCGGGCGTGCTGACCGGCACACCCATCTTTGCGGGGGATCGGTTGATCGTGCCGGTATCGGCTCTGGACGTGGCCTTTGCCATGCGACCGAGCTACGCCTGTTGTAGTGGGCACGGGGCCGTGGTGGCGTTGAACGCTGCGGACGGCGCGCTGCTGTGGACCTATGACACCATGGTCGATGCAAAGCCCTTAGGGGTGAAGAACTCCGCCGGCGTCGAAATGATGGGCCCTTCGGGCGCGCCGATATGGTCGTCTCCGTCGGTAGATTTGAAGAACGGTCTGGTGCTGACAGCGACGGGTGAAAACACCTCGCCGCCCGCCACCGGGACCAGTGACTCGGTGATCGCCATCGACCTTGCCACCGGCAAGATGAAGTGGGTGTTTCAGGCCCTGGCCAACGATGTTTGGAACATGTCTTGCCCGGTCGGTCTCGACACGCGACGACCGCCCGGCGCTAACTGCTTCTTCTCGGGTGGTGGCAGCGTGTTGCGCGACCACGACTTTGGCGCGGGGCCAATTCTCGTAAGCGCCGGTGGGCGCGATCTGGTGCTGGCAGGGCAGAAGTCCGGAGATGTCTGGGGTCTGGATCGGGCGACCGGCAAGAAACTCTGGACCCGGAAGTTCGGTCCCGGCACGGCGCTCGGTGGGGTGCATTGGGGAATGGCGACGGACGGCACCCGGCTGTTTGCGCCGATCAGTGACCCCGGTGTTCCTGCCGACCAGCGTGCATCGGGGATCCATGCGCTGGACCCCCTCAGCGGCAAGTTGCTTTGGAGCTGGAAGGTCGATCCTGATTGCGCCGGAGATCGCGGCAAGAGGGTTGCCGGTTGCGAAGGCCATGCCGGGATATCAGCCCCACCTCTGGCCATCGATAGTGCTGTGGTCGCAGGCGGCTTGGATGGTCGCCTGTGGGTGTTGGACGCCCTGACCGGCAAGGTCTTGGCCATGCACGACACCATTGGCAGCTATGAGACGATCAGCGGCATCACGGGCTCAGGCGGATCCATCGACGCCACCGGGGTCTTCGCCGGTGACGGGATGGTGTTCGTCAATTCCGGCTACGGCCAGTTTGGCCAACAGCCGGGCAATGTTCTGATCGCCTATCGTCCGAAGCGCTAGGGGTCAAAATCTGACACTTGAGTCGTGGCGGTCGCTGTAGGGACTATCGGTGGAACGTCCGCTTCCGGGCACCGATCCAACCGGGGAATACGATCCAGTGCGGACCAACCCCGTCGTCAGCCCAGGAGGGTAGGGCGCAGGGCTGCGAACAGGCGCTGGG
>JANLPK010000289.1:0-28520 GCA_031367205.1 Alphaproteobacteria bacterium | reverse complement strand
GATGTGTACCAAATTGTCGATTTTGGTACACTCACCCACGACTGTGTCCTCAAAGGCTCCCCGGTCCACCTTAGAGCCGGCACCGATGGTCACGCCGTCCTGCAAGATCACCCTGCCCAGTTGCGGGAGATCAACTATGCCCTTGGGTCCGGCCGCCGCACCGAACCCGGCGCTGCCGATGACCGCATTGGCATGGATCTGAACGCGGTCCCCGATCAAGGCGCAATGAATTGAGGCGTTGGAGCCGATGGCGCAGTCTCGCCCGATCGTAACCCCGGGACCAACGACCGCGTTTGGACCGAGGACAGAGCCGCGCCCTATGCGCGCGCCGGGGCCCACCACGGCTCCGGGACCAAGGATCACATCCTGTTCGAGCTCAGCCTGCGCCGAAACAGCGCCTGGGCCATCGTGCGGGCGCAATGTCACCAGTCGGTTAGCCGCTACAGCATAGGCCGCCTGGGGATAGCGGGTAACCAGCGCGGCACACCCGGCAGGCAGATTCAGTTGAAGTGCGGAAGTCACAAAGCAAGCTGTGGGAGCCCTCAGGCCTGCCAAAAACCGCCTGTCGCTGACATAACTGACATCGCCCTCGCCAGCGGCAGAGAGGATCGAAACCGACCTGATGCGAACCGCCGCATATTGTGGGGCATTCAATTCCGCGCCCGTCAGCTCGGCCAGTTGCGCCAAGCTGACGTCGGAATTCAGGATATAGAACCGCGGATCAGGCGTCATTCAGCCAGGGCTCCTGTCCGCGTGTTCCGGAACTTCAGCGGGTCGGCGGGACCGCTGGCGCAGTTTGATCGAGGCGCTCGCGGTCGAAGGCGAACTGGGTAATCTTGGCGTTCACCCCGGTGATAACGGCGGGCGTGATATCCATGGCCGGACTGGCCAAGACGATGGCGTCGCGCTGGAAGAGCACGCTGCAATGAGCTTGCTGGTAGGCGGCCCGGATCACCGGCTCAAGTTCTTGTCCGACCCGGCTGACTGCCTTTTGCTGGGTCGCCTGCATTTCACGCTCGCGTAGTTGTGCTTTGCGCTGAAAGGCGTTGGCCCGAATCTGCACGGCAGAGGCCTTTTGATCGTAGGCGGTCTGGTCAAGAGTGGCTTTCGCAGCGTCAACAGCCTTGGCCTCGGTTGCGATTGCGGTCTGTTCGGCCGTTAGCTCCGACTGAACCTGGGTTCCGATTTGGTTGAGCCGCGTCTGGACATATTTGCCAACGGTCGAGGCGGCGAACACGCCGTCCTGCGATAGGACGCAAAGTCCTGGGATGCTGGGACCCTGGGCAATTGCGGGTGGAGCGGCAGGCGCAGCCGCCTGGGCGAATGCGGCACTTGCGTTGGCGACACCAAGTGCGGCGGTGCTCACTACGATAAGGAGAGATTGGATTTTCATGGAATTAGAAACTCGTTGAGGTGGAAAATTTGAATGTTTCAGTCTTGTCATAGGCTTGTTTGGCCAAAATCTGACTGAAATCGAAGCGAATTGGGCCCATGGGCGATTTCCAGTGGACGGACAGACCCGCCGAGCCGCGCAAGGAGAGATCATCTCGGATGAGTGGGTCGATCTTTCCTGCCGCGTTCAATTTATCTTTGCGGTCCAGCAGACCCACGGTGCCCCAGTCGGTGAACACCGATGCCTTGATGCCGTATTGCTCAGGCAGGAACGTCGGTACGGTCATTTCCATGGAGCCGATGGCATAGGCCCGGCCACCCAGGGCGTCCAGGCGGTTCGGATTGGTATCGCGGGGACCAAGGCCGGCAGTCTGGAACCCCCGGAAACTGTTTCCGCCCTTATAAAAGCGGTCATTGATCCTGATAGAGTCCCCGCCCCATCCCCCCACATAGCCGGCACTGCCCGTCACGCTGAGGATGAAGTTTTTGTTGAACCCGTGATACCAACCGCCCTCAATCTCGGACTTGCTATATTTGACGTCTCCACCGGCTCCGGCGAAATCTTGGTTCATGCTGATGTAGTAGCCACGGGTTGGGCGCAGCGAGTCATTGCGGCGATCCTGCGACAGACCAAAGCCCAACAGCGAGGTCGTATAGTCTCCTCGCTGAGCACACAGGGACAGGGATACCAGCGGGGCATTCGGATCACAGAATGTGTTGTCGATCTTCACGGAGTCTTTGCGCAGCACGTAGCGCGCTGACATGGCGGAATTGACCGTCAGCGGGAAGCCGATCCGAAGGTTCCCACCCAGGGATGAGGTCTGGTAGGCCGAATACTGCGAGAAGTCGTACTTATAGGAATAGAGATCGATCCCGGCGCGCAGGTTGCGATCTAGGAATTTCGGCTCGGTGAAAGAAAGGTCCACCTGCTGTCGCAAGGAACCGACCGATACCCGCGCTCGGAGATCTTGTCCGCGCCCCCGGAAGTTACGCTGAGTGATTCCGAGATCAAGGACCAACTGATCGACGGATGAATAACCCGCGCTGAATGAGAGCTCACCCGTCGGCTGTTCCTCGATTTTCACCTGGAGATCGGTGCGATCCGGGCTTGCCGTCGGGATCTCGGTGATCGTGACGTCCTTGAAAAATCCGAGACCCTTGATGTTGTTCTTTGAGCGATCCACCAAGGCCCGATTGTAGGCGTCGCCTTCCACCAGGTTCATCTCGCGGCGGATCACGTAGTCGAGGGTTTGGGTATTGCCCACCACGTCGATGCGATTGACGTAGACGCGTGGCCCCTCATTGACTTGGAAGATGACATCGACGGTCTTGGTCTTTGGATTGGCCGTATATTTGGGGCGCACATCCACCGAGGCGAAACCCGCCGCGCCGGCGGCGAAGGTCAGGGAGTCGGTTGCCCCTTCGATGCGCTCGTCCTCGTAGAGGTCGCCTGAATGGATGGGGACCAGCTGCTTCAGCAGGTCTTTGTCGAGTTTCTTGAGGGCTGTCTCTACCGTGATCTTCCCGAACTTATACTGCGGGCCTTCATCCAAGGTGTAGGTGACCGCAAATCCGTTCTTGTCAGGAGCCAGTTCGGCGATCGCTGAAATTACCCGGAAATCGTAGAAGCCTCGGTTTCGGTAGTGTTTGCGAAGCTGCTCCTTGTCGTACTCCAGACGATCTGGGTCGTAGTTGGCGTTGTTAGAAAAGAATTTGTACCAAAGAGTTTTCTCGGTCACCACCACATCGCGAAGGTCGTTGTCGGAATATTCCTTGTTGCCGAGGAAATTCACACCAAGAACGCCACTTTTGGCACCTTCATTGATCTCGAAGATCAGGTCCACGCGGCGCTGAGGCAGTTCAACAATCTTTGGCGTGACGGTTGCCGAGATACGTCCCGACCGGCGGTAGAGCTCAATGATCCGCTGAATATCGGATTGCACCTTGGCCTTGGTGAAAATGCCGCGCGGTCGGATCGTGACCTCGTCGCGTAGTTTATCTTCCTTCAAACCTGAGTTGCCTTCGAACACCACTTTGTTGATGATCGGGTTTTCGACCACTACGATTGTCAGGTCACCGTTCAGGAAATTCAACTTCACGTCGGCAAATAGGTCGGTCCGGAAGAGCGCCTTCAGTGCCAAGTCGATCTTGGCGGGGTTGGCAGTATCTCCCGCTTGAAGCGGAAGGTAGGAGAGGATCGTTGACTGCTCGATCCGCTCATTGCCGGTCACGATAATGCGCTGCACCACCCCTTCCTGGGGTGCCGCCTGAGCATAGGCCACCGAAGGCAGAATCCAGCCACTTGTCCCCAAGAGTAGGACGAGGCCGGAGGCGAGCGCGGCGCTGGAGGCGCTGGTTCTTTGCATTATTTGAGCCGTCGACGGGAAATGGAGGCGATCAAGAGAAAAGACCGCCCAGGATTTTGAACACATGCAACTGTTGCAGATCGTTCCAGGTCGCGAACAACATCAAACTCAGCACCAGCGCAAGGCCTACGCGGTATCCTAACGCCTGAACCTTGGCCGCAACAGGGCGGCGCGCGACGGCCTCGTAAGCATAGAACAGCAAATGACCGCCATCGAGCACCGGAATGGGCAACATATTTACGAAGCCAACCCCGACTGAGAGCACCGCAGCTAATTTTAGCAATCCTATAGATCCGGCCACCAGGCCGTCTCCGAAGGAGGTTGCGCCCGCCGTGTTGATTTTGGTGACCTTACCAGCAAGGTGGGCAATCCCGAGGGGCCCGCTCAATTGATCGGCGGCGACCTGGCCGGTTACCATCCTGCCAAGATAGAAGAGCGTCGTTGATACCGTGTGGGCAGTCTGCTGAGCGCCCTTCTGAATAGCCTCAGTCGGGCCATAGCGCAGGTGGACATAATCTGACCTTGCCTGGGCCGGGGTAATCCCGAAGGTGCCCTGCCAACGCTTGCCGCCGAAACCATCTTCGCGGAGCTGCAGTTGCGATGTTGCGGTTATTGGAACGTCGCGTCCTTGTCTTTCCACCACAAACGACGTCGGCAGGTTTACCCTAAGGACTGCGACCTCCGCCACATCTTCGAAGCCTCGCACCACTCGGCCGTCGGCTTTGACAATCAAGTCTCCAGCCCTAAACCCTGCCCGATCAGCGGGGCTATTTGGGTTCACTGCCGCGATGCGCGCCGGCAAAACGTCCTGTCCAAGCGTCGCCAGCAAAATCGCGAAGAGGACCGTCGAAAACACAAAATTTGCCAGGGGTCCCGCCACGCTAACGAACGCCCGTTGCGCAACCGGCTTGAAGTGCAAATATCGCGAAACAGCCTCGACCCCCTCGTCGCGCAGAACCCGCGCGCGCATGGAAGAGAGGTCCTCCTCGTCTGGAACACTGGAGGTATTGGTGTCTCCGGCGAACATGACATAGCCACCGAGTGGGATCCAGCTCAAGCGCCATTCGACTCCGGACTTGTCTTTCCGTGACAAGATCGCCCTACCAAAGCCTATGGAAAATCGATCAATAGCGACCCCGCAAGCCTTCGCAGCCCAAAAGTGCCCCAACTCGTGGACTGTCACCACGAGGGTTAGGACCACCAGGAAGGAGAGGATGGAAATTCCTACGCTCTGAACAAACTCACCCATGCGTTCTGAGAACCTTAAACCCGCGCAAAGGCAATGCGACCGACAGCCTCTTCCGCAAGACGTCGCGCAACCGTGTCAGTTTCTCGCGCGCTCTCCAGAACATCACCGCTCAAATCCTTCGCAAGGCCCAGGGCCTCTACCTGATGGAGGGTGTCGGCTACGATTGCGGCAATATCGAGAAAGCCTAGCCGAGCGTCAAGAAAAGCGGCCACCGCGACCTCATTGGCCGCATTTAGGGCCCCTGGAGCGGTTCCGCCCAGCTCCAGCGCTGCCTTCGCCAACCCCAAGGCCGGGAATCGGTCAAGGTCTGGGGGGCTAAAGGACAGCGGCTCGCGAGTCAGGTCGAGCCTCGGTGCAGGCCACGCCATGCGTTCCGGCCAGGCAAGCGCGACAGAAATCGGCGTTCGCATATCAGGCTCCCCCAGTTGCGCCAGGGTGGATCCGTCCACGTATTCCACCAGACTATGGACGATGGACTGCGGGTGGATCAGCACATCGACTCGCTCGGCCGGCATACCGAACAGGTAGGCTGCCTCGATGACCTCAAGGCCCTTGTTCATCATGGTGGCGGAATCGATGGATATCTTTGGCCCCATATCCCATTTTGGATGCGCCAAGGCCTGTTGCGGTGTCGCCCGCGCCATTTGCTCGAGGGTCCAGCTCAGGAAGGGCCCGCCCGAGGCCGTGAGGATGAGACGCGCCACATGCTGGGCGTTCATCGGATCGAAGACCTGGAATATGGCGGAATGCTCGGAGTCCACCGGAATAATCGCGCCACCAGCCAGCTTGGCTGCTCGCAATAGAGCTGGACCGGCGCAAACCAGACTCTCCTTATTGGCCAGCCCGACTATGGCCCCTGTCCGAGCTGCCGCCAGAGTCGGTGCCAAGCCGGCAAAGCCGACAATCGCCGACATTACCCATTGAACCTCGCGCGCCGCGGCCTCGCAAATAGCGTTGCCGCCTGAGGCGCAGGCAATGCCGGTTCCAGCGAGGCGCGTGCGAAGCTCGGGAAGTTTAGAGTCCTCGCCGATCACGGCGATCTGCGGCCGCCATTTCAAGGCTTGGGCGGCCAACAATTCGACGTTGGCTCCAGCAGTTAGGGCGCAAACCTCAACCTCCGCCCCCGACTGTTCGAATAAGTCCAAAGTGGAGACCCCAACGGACCCGGTTGAACCCAATATGCTGACACGCCGCGACAGGCTCAATGCCCCCACCCCAGATGGTTGATCAGGCGGGCACCGGCGATCACCACCACGGCGAACAACAAGCCATCGACCCGGTCCAACAAGCCGCCGTGACCGGGAATGAGATCACCAGAATCCTTCACGCCAAAACGCCGTTTCAGCGCTGATTCCCAAAGATCTCCGGCCATGGTGGCCAGTCCCCCCGCTAAGCCCACAAGCATGGCGGCGAACACATTGAGCTTAAACTGAGGTAGTGCCGACATCGCGGCACCCACCATCATGGCCGCGATCAGGCCGCCGTAGAATCCCGACCAAGTCTTGTTCGGCGAATAGAGTGGCCACAGCTTGGGTCCTTTGAGAATGTTCCCCGTCGCATAGGCCGCAATGTCGGCGGACCAAGTAATCCCGAACAGCATGATGGCCCACCAGTTCCCCTGGGGCATACTTCGCAACCACACCAAACAAACACAGGCGATGCCCAAGTATGCGACGCCATAGGCCGCGTTGCTCGGTCTTTCGGAAACACCGCGCGCGACCAAGGCTGCTGCCACGCCACCGAGAATTAGGCCGCTCCACGCCAGCCACATGTGGTCGCGGTGCGCGAGCAGGACACCGGTCAAAACCGCCGCACACACCGCCATCGACACTCGAACCGGTGCCCTGGGGGCGGTCATCGTACCCCATTCAATGGCCAGTAGAGCAACGGCGACGGAGATCAGGAGGAGAAACGGCCAGCCGCCCTTGGCCGCTCCGGTGTCGAACCAGACCGCTGCCAGTGCCGAGGGGATCAGGATTGTTGCGGAAACGACGCGGACGGCCAGATTGGACCAGTCGAAACGCCTAGCCCGCGGCGAGGACGTCATCGGCAACGACTCCGCCAAATCGTCGCTCGCGACGGTGAAACTCCGCCACAGCGGCGGCGAGATGTTCAGCCCCATAATCAGGCCAGAGCACGTTTTGGAATACAAACTCCGAGTAGGCGGACTCCCAGAGCAGGAAGTTCGACAGGCGGAGCTCTCCGGATGGACGGATCACTAAGTCAGGCGGCGGAACGTCGCGGGTCGATAGATAGCTTGCCAACTTAGTCTCGGTCAGATCCTCGGGCTTGGCTCGACCGTCGGCGACATCTTGTGCAAATCGACGCGCGCCATCGACTAAGTCACTTTGGCCGCCGTAGTTAAAGGCAATCTGCAGGAAAAATTTGTCGTTCTTTTCGGTGCGTTTTTCTGCCTCATCAAGCATCTGGAGGAGGTCAGGCTTCAGTCCCGTTCGCCGCCCTAGCGCACGAATACGAACACCTTCTCGCGCCAAACGCGCCAAATCGCTCTCAAAATAGCGCTGCGGCAGCGCCATCAACTCATTGACCTCCGCCTCGGGTCGACTCCAATTCTCGGTGGAAAATCCGAAGACCGTCAGCCAACGGATATTGCTGTCCGGCGCGGCACGCACAGTACGCTTCAGCGCCTCCACACCTTCGCGATGGCCCATGGTCCGGGGCATGCCTCGGCGTTTGGCCCACCGTCCATTGCCATCCATGACGATCGCCACGTGCAACGGCGCGTCTTGGGCTTGCGGCTCTGGTGGTTTGGCGACCATCGATATCCTCGTCGATCCGTCGACTAAACCTGCATGATCTCTTGTTCTTTAGATTTCAAGGCCTCGTCCACGCGCTTGACTGCTTCATCGGTCAGCTTTTGAACTTCGGCCTCCATCCGCTTCTGTTCGTCCTGATTGATGACGTGGTCTTTCTCGGCCTTACGCAGATCATCATTGGCGTCGCGGCGCACGTTTCGCACGGAAATCTTCTGGGTCTCCGCATACTTTCCGGCCAGCTTTGCCAGATCCTTCCGGCGCTCTTCGGTCAGCGGTGGGATCGGGATTCGCAGGTTCTGGCCTTCAACCACGGGATTGAGGCCCAGCCCAGACGAACGGATCGCCTTTTCCACGGACACCACGATGGCACGGTCCCAAACACTGACAGAGATCGACCGCGGCTCGGGCACGCTCACCGCGCCCACCTGACTGAGCGGCACAGTTGAGCCATAGGCATCTACCATGATCTGGTCCAACAGGCTGGCGGAGGCTCGCCCCGTACGCAGGGTCGAAAACTCTTCTCGCAGGGCGTTGATCGCCTTGTCCATGCGGTCTTTGTATTTCGAAAGGATCGGCTTTTCGGCGTCGGCCATGGGTCAGCTCCCTTAGCTAAATCAGGTGATGGTGGTGAAAACGCCTTGACCTTTGAGGACTTTCATAAAGTTCCCGCGTTCGCGAATAGAGAACACCACGATCGGCACATTGTTGTCGCGCATCAGGGCGATGGCAGAGGCGTCCATGACCCGCAAGTCCTTCGCCAAGACCTCTTGATAGCTCAGCGTTTCATATCGTTTGGCACTGGGGTCCTTCTTGGGGTCGGCAGTATAGACGCCGTCGACGCTAGTTCCCTTAAAGAGCGCGTCACATCCCATTTCAGCGGCCCGCAAGGCGGCAGGTGTATCGGTGGTGAAGAACGGTGCCCCTAGACCGGCGGCGAAAATCACTACCCTGCCCTTCTCCAAGTGACGTAGTGCGCGACGGCGAATATAGGGCTCGCAGACGGCTTCCATAGGAATGGCCGATTGCACGCGGGTATAGACTCCGGCTTTTTCCAGTGCGCCTTGCAGCGCGAGCGCGTTCATGACTGTCGCCAGCATGCCCATATAATCAGCATTGGCGCGGTCCATGCCTTTGCCGGCTAAGGATACACCGCGAAAGATATTGCCACCGCCAACCACTAAGCAAAGCTCGACCCCGGCATCGACGACTTCCTTGATATCCTCGGCCACCGCTTCGATAGTCTTGGTGTCAATGCCGAACAGCGCATCGCCCATCAGAACTTCGCCTGACATCTTGAGCAGGATTTTCTTGTATCGCGGCTTGGCGTCGGACACGGGCGGCTCCGGAGAATCTCTTGCGATACTTACATAGACTAAGGGCGTGGTGCGCGTCGAACGCACCACGCCCTTTATTTGTTCGACAGCTGAAGTCGGATCAGCTGGATTTGGTCATCGAGGCGACTTCTGCCGCAAAATCGTCGACCTTTTTCTCCACGCCATCCCCAAGCTGAAAGCGCACGAAACCCTTCACGGCCAAGGGTCCGCCCGTGGTCTTGGAGGTTTCAGCGATCAATGACTCAATGGTTTGATCGGGGTTCATGACGAAGGGTTGCTTGAGCAACACTACCTCCTCCTGCCACTTGCGGATCCGACCTTCGATCATCTTTTCCACGACGCCGATGGGCTTGCCGGATTCCAAGGCTTGGTCGGTCAGGAATTGCTTTTCCTTGGCGACCGCAGCAGGATCAAGATCATCAGTGGTCAGCGCCAGAGGCGGGGTCGGCGTTCCGGCCACGTGCATGGCGATCTTGCGACCGACTTCCTTGAGCAGCGCCTGATCGCCGGACCCCTCAAGAGCCACGAGCACGCCGAGGCGTCCCACACCTTCACCTTGCGCATTGTGCAGATAGAGCGAGACTGCACCTTCGGAGACGCTCAGACGGGCCGATCGCCGCAAGCGCATGTTCTCACCGATGGTGGCGATCATGTTTGTGATCACGTCGCTGACAACGTCACCCTTGGCGGTCTTGGCCGCAGAGATCGCCTCAACGCCCTCGACGCTCAGGGCCACGGCCGCTATATCGCGTGCCGCGTTCTGGAACGTGTCGTTCTTGGAGACGAAGTCGGTCTCGGCATTCAGCTCAACAACCACACCGGTCTTGCCGTCAGCGCTAAGCATGCCGGCCACCAGACCCTCAGCCGCCGCACGGTCTGACTTGTTGGCAGCCTTAGCCAAGCCCTTGGTGCGCAACCAATCCTTGGAGGCTTCGATGTCGCCGCCATTTTCCTGCAAGGCCTTCTTGCAGTCCATCATCCCGGCACCCGTTAATTCGCGCAGGTCTTTGACCAGCGCCGCGGTGATTTCCGCCATGGTCAGCTCCTTCAAATCTGAAATATGTGACGAGGCCCGAGGTAAGGACTCGCCACTTTGGGTCTAGTGCAGGTCGATTTAGCCCGCTTCAGCTGGGGCTTCAGTGGCCGGGGCTTCTACGGCGGGAGCTTCTACGGCAGGAGCCGGTTCAGCCACGGTGGCTTCCAGTTCTGCAGCTAGAGCCTCAGGGGCCTCAATCGGTGCAGGCTCAGCCGCAACCGGTTCCGGAGTCAACTCGCGTGCCAAGGTAGGCTCCATCGGGGCCTCCGAGGCTCCCAGATCGACGCCAGAGGCCGATTGTCCGGCTGCCAAGCCGTCAAGAACCGAGTCCGCAACCAGGTCGCAATAGAGCTGGATCGCGCGAGCGGCGTCGTCATTGCCTGGGATCGGGTAGTTAATGCCGTCCGGATCGCAGTTGGTATCCAGGATCGCGATGACCGGAATGCCCAATTTCTTAGCTTCCAAGATGGCGATGGCTTCTTTGTTGGTGTCGATTACGAACATCAGATCGGGGATGCCGCCCATGTCCTTGATGCCGCCGAGCGACAGTTCCAGCTTGTCGCGTTCGCGGGTAAGCTGCAGCAGTTCCTTCTTGGTGCGGTTGACGTCACCGCTCTCGAGAACGCCTTCCAACTCACGCAGACGCGCGATGGAGCCTGAAACCGTGCGCCAGTTGGTCAGTGAGCCACCGAGCCAGCGATGATTGACGTAATACTGGGCGCACCGCTTGGCCGCGATTGACACAGGGTCAGACGCTTGACGCTTCGTGCCCACGAACAGCACGCGGCCACCGGAGGCAGCGACTTCGCGCACCTTGACCAGGGCCTGATGCAGAAGCGGTATCGATTGCGACAAATCAATGATGTGGATGTTGGAGCGGCTACCAAAAATGTAACGGTCCATCTTCGGGTTCCACCGATGGGTTTGGTGGCCGAAGTGCGCGCCAGCTTCCAAGAGCTGACGCATAGAAAAATCAGGAAGCGCCATTGGCTTGTTTAGTCCTTTTTCCGGTTAACCTCCGTAGGCAATTCCCCCAAATGAGGGACCGGAATGGAAGCGGACGGGATGTCTCCCCGAACGTCGCCAAACGCCTACGTGTGGAATGGGCGGGTGTTTAGTCGCAATGATCCAAAATTGCAAGGGCGCTTGGTGAGCACGCTCTACTGATGGACGGCCTCTAGCTTATGGCCATCGGGATCTGCCACAAAGGCCGCGTAATAGCTCGCGCCGTAGTGAGGTCGCAGTCCCGGCGGGCCGAGATCTTGGCCGCCGTGGGCCAAGGCGGCGGCATGAAAGGCGTCCACGGCAGCGGCATCTGGGGCCTCGAAGGCGAGATGGAACCCCCTGCCCGGTGGCGCGGGACCCTCCACGAGAAATAGGGCCAACTTGTCGTCGCCGTTGGGAGGTCCGAAGCCCACGGCGGTGGCGTTAGACCAGAGCTGGATCACGCCGAGCGGCCGGAGCGCGGCTTCGTAAAAGGCGGATGCGCGGGCCAGATTAGTCACCCCGAAGGATAGATGGCTAAACACGGGATCTATAGGTCTTCCACGAACACCACGCCCGGCGAGGTCTTCAGGGCTCCCCTCACCGCGCCGTCCAGCGTGAACCGACCCGGAAGTTTCATCTCGACCTCACGGCCGCCTTGGATGGCGGCGACCAGGATGACTTCGCCGCCGCGATCATTGACCACGCCCTGTAGGCGTTTCTTCAAGGCCTCTATCTCCGCACTGCGTGGGGTGAGATGAACGCGCAGACCCGCCACAGCGTTCTCGATGGCCTTGTCGATAGGCTCGACGTCATCCCCGAAGAACCGAACCTCACCGTCTTTGGCCTTCGCCCGAACTCGGATGGCGACCGCCTTGCCGGGCTCCAGCAATTCTCGGCATCGCCGCAAGGCCTCCGGTGGGAACAGCACTTCGTATTCCCCCGTCGGATCAGACAGGGTTACGAAGGCAAACTTCTCCCCATTGGACTGGGATGCACGTTCCTGCTTGCGCCGCACAACCCCAGCCATTCGGAAGGCTTCCGCGCCTGCCTCGGCCTTGGGAATGACATCGGCCAACAGGTCGGTGCGCTTGCGCCGCAGGGCCTCGACCATGTCGTCCAGAGGGTGGCCAGAAAGATAGAAGCCGACAGCAGCGAGTTCCTCATCCAGCCGTTCGGACGGGCTCCAGGGATCGGAGGTGGGCAGACGCGGACGTTGGGCCTCAACTTGGTCTCCGCCGAACAGTGAACCCTGAGCTGAAGCCCGTTCCGCCGCGACGCTCTGGCCGTACCCGCAAAGCAGCTCTGCTGACTTGAACACCAAAGCACGATTGGGATGCAGGACGTCCATGGCACCGGCTCGCGCAAGTGTTTCGAAGGTGCGTTTGTTGACTTGGCGCGGATCTACCCGCTCGACGAAATCCAACAGATCTCGGAAGGGACCGCCTTCGCGGCGGACCTCGACCACATGTTCCATAGCTTGCAGGCCGACATTTCGGATGCCGCCCAACGCATAGAGAACCTCGCCGTCCATCACATCGAAATCGGCGCTGCTGACATTGACGTCGGGGGCTCGCACCTTGACGCCAAAACGCTTGGCATCCTGGTAGAAGGCCGCCAGCTTATCAGTATTGGAGATGTCTAGGCTCATGGATGCCGCGAAGAATTCCACCGGCGTATTGGCCTTGAGCCAGGCCGTCTGATAGCCGATCAAGGCATAGGGTGCGGCGTGGCCCTTGTTGAACCCATAACCTGAGAACTTGGCCATCAGATCGAAAAGCGTTCGCGCCAAGTCGGCATCGACCCCGCGCTCGGCGGCACCACTGGAGAAACGTTCCCATTGCTGGTCCATCTCCTCCTTTTTCTTCTTACCCATGGCGCGGCGAAGGAGATCGGCTTCACCTAGGCTGTAGCCGGCCATCAGCCGGGCAATGCTCATCACCTGTTCCTGATAGACGATGACCCCGTAGGTCTCGGCCAGGACCGGCTCCAAGAGTGGATGATAGATATTGACCGGCTTCCGTCCGGCCTTGCAGTCCACATAGGCCGGGATCGATTCCATCGGACCGGGTCGATAGAGCGAAATCAGCGCCGTGATGTCTTCCAATGAATTTGGGCGCAGCTGGCGCAGGATGTCACGCATCCCCTGACCTTCCAACTGGAACACACCGATGGTTTGGGCCGAAGCCATAAGTTCGTAGGCCTTGGCATCATCGAGGGCCAAGTTGTCGATGTTGAACTGCGCGCCCCGCTTAGCCAAGTGCTTCATGGCCCTGTCGATCACCGTCAGGGTCTTCAGGCCCAAGAAGTCGAACTTCACCAGCCCAGCGCTCTCCACCCACTTCATGTTGAATTGGGTGGCCGGAAGGTCACCGCGCGGGTCACGATAGAGCGGCGAGAGCTGGGTTAGCGGTCGGTCAGCGATCACGATGCCCGCCGCGTGGGTGGAGGCGTTCCGATAGAGCCCTTCCAGTTTCAGGGCGATCTCGAGCAAACGCGCCACGCCTTCATCGTCGGCCTTGGCCTGTTTCAGTCGCGGTTCGATCTCCACAGCGCGCGCCAGGGTCACGGGATTGGCCGGATTGGCCGGGATCATCTTGGCCAATCGGTCGACTTGGCCAAGGGGCATCTGCAGCACGCGGCCGACATCGCGCAGAACCGCGCGGGCCTGCAGGGTCCCGAATGTGATGATTTGAGCCACGCGGTCACGGCCGTAGCGCTGTTGCACATAGCCGATGACTTCTTCCCGGCGCTCTTGGCAGAAGTCGATATCGAAGTCGGGCATGGACACCCGTTCCGGATTCAAAAACCGCTCAAAGAGCAGGCCATAGCGCAGCGGATCCAAGCCGGTGATCAGCAACGACCAGGCCACCAACGAACTCGCGCCGGAGCCACGGCCCGGCCCAACCGGAATGCCATGCGCCACAGCCCATTTCATGAAGTCCGAAACGATAAGGAAATAGCCGGAAAAGCCCATCGACTGGATCACGCCGATCTCACGCTCCAGACGTTCCCAATAGAGGGCTTCCGGCATCGGTAGATCCAGGCCAGAGATCCGGGCCTTGAGACCCTCCCGCGCTTGGGACTCCAACTCCTCGGCCTCGGACCGCCCCTCTGTCGTGGGAAATCTTGGCAGGATCGGGTCGCGCTTCAGCACCATGAAGGCGCAACGGCGGGCAATATCCAGGGTGTTGTCGCAGGCCTCCGGCAGATCGGCGAATAGGGCCCGCATATCCTTGGCGGGCTTGAACCAATGTTCGGGGGTGGCCCGACGACGATCATCTTGCCCAATGAACGCGCCGTCGGCGATGCAAAGCAAGGCTTCATGGGCGCTATAGAGATCCGCTGTCGGGAAGCAGACATCATTGGTGGCCACCAACGGAATGTCGTGCGCATAGGCAAAGGCCACCAGTTCCGGTTCCGCCACGGCTTGGCCGGCAAGGCCGTGCCTTTGCAATTCGATATAGAACCGGTCGGTGAAGACCCGAGCCATTTCGGCAAGCGCGGCACGACCTTCAGCGGGTCTACCCGCGGCAAAAAGTGGATCGACGGGACCGTCTGTTCCACCCGAAAGCAGGATAAGGCCTTCAGAATGCTGGATAATACTGTCCCAGGAGACCGAAGGCTCATCGGTTCCGTCCGCTTCGAGAAAGGCGCGCGACGAGAGTTCGGAGAGGTTGAGGTAACCCTGCTCGCTCTGGGCTAGCAACGCGATCGTCGGGATCTTAGCCCAACGCTCAGGCGCTTTTCCACCGATACCGGTCACCGGTAGGGTGATCCCGACGATGGGCTGAACGCCGGATTCCTTTGTAATGACTGAGAATTCCAGCGCTCCAAAGAGGTTGGCTCGGTCCGCCAGCGCCACCGCTGGCATCTGATCGGCAAAGGCGAGCTTGCCGATAGCCTCAGCTTTTATGGCTCCCTCCAGCAGGGAGTAGGCGGACTTAACCCGAAGGTGGACGAAACCCTGCACCCCGCTCATCGTCCGCCTCCTCTAGAGATTAGGCCGCCAACTGGGCCATCTGACACATCATCCAGACAAAGCTTCCGACCGAGACAAAGGCCAGCGATTCCCGTGCGAGACGAACCATGATTTTGAACTCCGTTGTACGTTCTATGTATGTTCCATGTTGGTGTATTCGTGGTTTGTTCTTTGTGCAAGCGCAAAATGCATCTCGCTGCCGTTCCCGGTTCTAAGCGAACTTTTGTGCGACAAGTCGACCGTCGATCAAGGCCACCACACGATCCATGTGACGGGCCAGCTCAAGATTGTGCGTCGCCACAAGGGCAGCAACACCCTCCTGCCGCGCTAACTCATAAAGGCTTTTGAATACCGAGGCGGAAGTCGCCGAATCCAGATTTCCAGTGGGCTCATCGGCCAACAACAGCCTGGGCTTGTTGGCAAGCGCACGCGCGATGGCTACCCGCTGTTGCTCGCCGCCGGAAAGCTGCGCGGGCTGATGATGGACCCGTTCGGCTAGTCCAAGTTGTTCCAGGAGTTCCCCGGCGCGGGCAAGGGCACCATTGCGGCTGCGACCAGCGATCATTTGGGGTAGGGCCACATTGTCCAGTGCACTAAACTCCGGCAGCAGATGGTGGGCTTGGTAGACAAACCCCATCGTCGATAGCCTGATCTGGGTCCGGGCCTGGTCGTTGAGGGTCGAGCAATCGCGCCCGGCGATAAACACCTGGCCGGAGGTTGGGTGCTCCAGAAGGCCTGCAGCATGCAACAGCGAGGATTTTCCCGAACCGGAGGGCCCGATCAGCCCGACGATTTGGCCCGGCGCGAGATCGAGGTCGACGGCGCGTAAAACCTCAAGGATCCGGTCACCGGATTTGTAATTCCGAGACAGCCCCCGAATCGCGAGGACCGGGCTATTCATAGCGCAGCGCTTCCACCGGATCGAGCCGTGCCGCCTGCCAAGACGGGGGCAGAGTGGCCAAGAACGACATGGCAAGGGACCAGCCGACAATGATGGTGATCTCGATCCAATCAACCTTGGCCGGAATGCGCGACAAGAAATAGACATCTGCGGAGAACACTTGGGTCCTGGTCACCCATTCCACCGCCTTCTGGATGGGATCGATGAAGGTGCAGAACAGCACCCCGATCACCAGCCCGGCCAGGGTGCCCATTACGCCCACCGACGCTCCCGCCATGAAGAAAATCCGCAGGATCGAGCCCTGCCCCGCCCCCATGGTGCGAAGAATGGCGATATCCTTGCTCTTGTTCTTCACCAACATGATCAGGCCCGAGATGATGTTCATGGCCGCGATGGCCACAAGCAGCATGAGAATCAGGAACATGACCTTCCGCTCCACCTGCAGAGCGCCCCAGTAGGACGCATTCTTCTGAGTCCAGTCGGTGACGATGGCACTTGGCCCGGCAATCGCAGCGACATCGGGCTTCATGCGGATAGCTCGGTCGGGATCGGCCAGTTTGATCTCGACAAAGTCGACACTCGCATCGCGCCCAAAGAACAACTGCGCCTGGGCGAGCGGCATATAGATAAAGGTCTGGTCATAGTCGCTCATGCCCACGCTGAAGGTCCCTCCAACCGTGTATGTTTTGCGCTGCGGCGTCGCCCCGAAGGCCGTCGCGCCGCCGGAGGGTGAAATCAGAGTGATGTCATCGCCGGGCTGAACTCCAAGGTTTTGAGCCAGTCTGTCCCCCAACACGACCAGATCGCCGCCGTAATCGCCCTCGCCGTAACCCTCCAGCGAACCGCGCACGATGTTTCTGGAGACCAGCTTGGTGGCTTGCAGGTCACCGCGGGCCATACCGCGGACCACGGCACCGGATATCTGCCCTTGCCCCAAGACCATAGCCTGAGCCTCTACAACCGGAGATACCTGAATAACGCCGGGCAAGGCGCGCAGACGCGCCACCAACGGCCCACGCTCCGGTGTCGTGATTTGGCCGCCGGTCACATAGATATGGCCGTTGAACCCTAATATCCGGGTCAGAAGCTCAGAGCGAAAACCATTCATCACGCTCATGACGATGATCAACACCGCAACAGCCAAGGTGATCCCAATGAATGAGATCAACGATATCAGGGCGACGCCGCCCTCACTACGCTTGGCCCGCAGGTAGCGCCCAGCGATCATCCGCTCCCACAGCCCGAAAGGCGGGGCGACGGAAGGCGTCGTTTCCGAGTCTGCCCAAGCCAAAGCGATTACCGAATCCGCCACTCTGGCAGATGGACCAGGTGAAACGTCAGGACAGTCCAAAGGATGACAAACAGCACCGCTGTGATCGCCGTGGTGATCAGGAACTTGGATTTCAGCTTCGGATCCACCGGCGCGCCCGGATCCCCGCCGTCGCCCTTGTCGATGCCTGCCTCGGCGTGACTTTGCACCCCGAACGGCAGGACGGCGAACAGCACCGTCCACCAGATGGTGAGGAAGATCGCGAAGCCGCTGAAAATCGTCATCCGTGCACGCCCTTTGGGGTTTCCATCAGCTCGACCAACACACCGCCCATATTCTTCGGATGGATGAAGATCACCGGTACGCCGTGCGCCCCGATGCGCGGCTCGCCCGTGCCGAGCACCGTGGCCCCCTTTGCGCGCATATCGTCCCGCGCGGCCAAGATATCTTCGACCTCGAAACAGATGTGATGTTGGCCGCCGGATGGGTTCTTGGCCAGAAAACCATGGATCGGCGACCCCTCCCCATAGGGCTCGATGAGCTCAATCTGGCTATTAGGAAGGTTGACGAAGCACACCCAAACGCCTTGTTCAGTCAGCGAGAACTTCTCGCCAATGGAGGTGGCGCCTAGGACATCTCGGTAGAGCTTGATCGACTCGTCGATGGAGGGAGTGGCGACGCCGACGTGATTCAGTTTTCCAATCATGGGCGACTCTTACACCGACTGCGGCGGCTTTGTCCCGTTCTACTGGGTGGCCAAGGCAGAACCCTCCTGGCGCAAATGCGCCCTAACGGTAGCCGGCTCGAAGATCGCGCCGGTGGCCAAGAGATGCTCGATGCGGTCCGGTGCATAACCCAGCTCCTGGAGGATCGACACGCTATGCTCGCCAAGGTCTGGTGTCGGGTATTTGAAGCCTGACGGAGTAGCGGAGAAGTCGGCATAGCTGCGGACGCTTTGGATCGCGCCCAAGCGGGCGTGTTGCCAATCCTCGAACAGACCGTTTTCGTTCAGCCACGCATTGCCGAAAACTTCAGCGCCCACATGCACCGGAGCCGCCGGCACTCCAGCTTCCCAGAGCCCCAGAGCTGTTACGTCACGGGGACAACCACCCAATGCGGCAGCGATCTTCTGAGACAGCTCGCCGTCACGGGGCGCGGTCAGCGCATCAACCGGATCAGACCCCGCGATACCCAGGAACTGGAGGGCCGCTCGCGCCTCGTCGATGCTCTCGCAGGACAGCGCGATCCATCCGTCCGAACCTCGATAGTAGCGTTCCAGCGCCCGCACGCCGGTGCAGTCCCGTCCGCCCAGGTCGTTGGGTGGTCGCCCGGCATAGCTGACCACTTCCGCGATCTGGTAGGTCAAGCTCTGTGCCATCAGACTGGTCAGGACCTCCTGCCCCTCCCCGGTTTTTTCGCGGGCATTGAGCGCTGTGATGATACCGAAGGACACAATCGCCGCGGTCGCGACGTCATTGACGGCCATCGTGTGAAGGATCGGCTCATCGTCCCCACCCTGGGCCGCCATCATCCCGCCCTCGGCCTGCAGCAGCGGATCAAACCCTGGCCGTGTGGACCGTGAGCCCGTCGCCCCGTAGGCATTGATGGAGCAGGATATAATGCGCGGGTTTATCGCCTTGAGGGCCTCATACCCGATGCCTAGGCGGTCCCGGACGCCCAGCCGATAGTTGTCGAGGACCACATCGGCTCCGCGCGCCAGGTCGAAAAACAGCGCCTTGGCGCTCTCCTGCTTCAGGTCGATCCCCAAGGCGCGTTTGCCGCGACTGCAGAACAGGAAGGGGCCGCCGTCGCTGCGGAAGGGGTCGCCTTCAGCCGGTTCGACCTTAATGACGTCGGCCCCCAAATTGGCCAAGACGCCCCCAGCATGCGCCCCGGCAATCACGCTCCCCAGATCAAGGACGCGAATGCCTGCCAAGGGCGCATTGGCCCGCCCTTGCGCTGAACTCACGGTCTCAGGCCGAGGAGACCATTCCGGCGCGCATTTTTTCATGGCAAGCCCGCGAATCTCCGCCGGACTGGCAGAGAGTTTCAGTGGCAATCCGGGGATCGCAACCTCACCCAGTTCGGGATGATCGAAGGTGCGGCGCAACCCGGCCTCGGCGATCAACTCGCCGGCAAACCACTCCTCGCGAGGCCCGACCGGTGCGCTGGGAACCCCGGCAGCCCTCAAACGCTCCAGCCAAACTTCACGGGGCTGTTGTTTGAAGATGACTTCCAGAGCGTCCCGGCCCACCACAGGGTCAGCTACGAACTCATCAAATCGTTCAGGACAGCCGAAGACCTCAAGGGCAAGCTTGAAGAAATTCATGAACAACGTCGCCAGGAACAGCCATTTCCCGTCAGCGCATTCGTAGAGCCGGTAATTCGGCGATGCGCCGCGTGGAGCGCCGCGCGGCAACGGCCCAGCAGCCTTGACATTGACCGGCCCGGTCACCTGCGAAAACCCATTCAGGCCCGTAACGACAACGCCCTGCCCCCGCCCGCTGCGACTGCGCTCCAACAGAGCCGAGCCCATCGCGCTCGCCCCCATGACCGCCTGACCATACCAGATGATCGGCAGCACCAAATGGATCGGGACATCTTCATAGGCACCTTGCCGATAGGCCATGCCGGTGAGCGCAGAGGCGAGGTTATGGCGGGCCGGCATCTGGCTCCATACCCCGGTCTTGCCGTAGGGCGGCATCCAGACATGGATCAGGCGAGGGTGCTGCGCCGTGAGGGTATCTGCATCCAATCCCAGAGCTTCCAGTTGACCCGGTGCGTTATCGAAGACCACCACATCGGCCTGAGCGATCAAGGCTTTGACGGCTAGGTCGCTGAGTTCAGCGGTAAGGATGCCCTTGTTGCGGTTCCAGGCCTGGTAGCCGGGATGCGACTTCAAGCGATCCCCGCCGAGCGGCTCGATCTTGGTGATTTCAGCCCCGAAATCGCCCAGCAACATGGTGGCCATCGGCCCAGCCACGCCCTGAGCGAAATCAAGCACCCGCAAGCCCCGATAAGCTGACAATCCCGATCTCCCCTAGCGGCACCTGTTAGCGGCACTCGCGGCATCATCAAAGCCGGGCTTGGGGTCAGCGTAAAGCCTAAAGCCTCAGTACTGTTGTTTCCACAACCGGCCGACGCCCCCAAATGCGATAGCCCGCCTTCTTGACTGCACGGGAGAGAGCGACTTCTACCGCCTCATCTTCGCCCCGGGCGTCGCCCTTCAGCCGACCTAGAGCCTGTTCGGCCTCATCGGCCAAGTCATCGAGGACTTCATCCATGGGATAATCCTCATCGGCAGGGAGTCCTAACGCCCGGACCTGTGGGCCGGAGGCCAGCTTGTTACCGCGGTCCAGCACGACGGCCACGGTCAGCACGCCGTTGAAGGCGGCGTGGCGACGTTCGCGCAGCGCATCGCCGTTCTCCGGCGTCACCACCCCCCCGTCGATGTAGAGGCGACCCGACGGCACCTCATCGATGATCTCTGCCCGGCCAGGTGCCAGCCTGACCATGTCGCCATTGCGGGGCGTTACGGTTTGCGGGACCTGGAGATCGCGCGCGAAGGCTGCGTGTTCCAACAGGTGTCGTCGCTCGCCGTGAGTCGGAACTGCGATCTGCGGCCTGGCCCAGCGGTACATATCTGCCAACTCGTCGCGGCAAGGGTGACCGGAAACGTGAATGCCCGGATGGTCGCGCTCGGTGTAAAGCCGCACGCCGCTGTCGGCCAAGCGGTTCTGCAGGTTGCGGATCGGCACTTCGTTGCCGGGGATCACCCGGCTGGAGAAGATCACGCTGTCGCCCGCGCCCAGGCTGACATGTTGGTGTGTGCCCTCTGCAATCCGCGACAAAGCCGCCCGACCCTCACCCTGACTGCCGGTGCAGAGGTAGAGAATCTTGTCCTGCGGGAAATAGCCAGCTTGGTTCTCGCTGATGAACTCGCCGATGTCGGACATCAGTCCAACCGATTTCGCGGCCGCCGCCATCCGGTGCATTGAACGACCAACGAGACAGATGCGACGCCCGGCCGCTTCACCAGCGCGAATGGCCGAGTCCATGCGGGCCACGTTTGACGCGAAGCAGGCCACGGCCACCTTGCCTTTAAGGCCTGATATCAGCTTGGTAAGTGCGACGCGCACATCGGCCTCTGAGCCAGCCCGACCATCGACGAACACGTTGGTCGAGTCGCAGACCATCGCCAAGATGCCCTCATCGCCCAACTGGCGAATGGTGGCGTCGTCGGTGACATCGCCCAGCAACGGATCAGGATCGATCTTCCAGTCGCCGGTATGCAGGATGGTGCCCAGCGGCGTGCGGATCGCCAGGCCGTTGGGCTCGGGGATCGAGTGGGTCAGCGTGATCAGGTCCAGCTCAAACGGCCCGAGCGTGATCTTGCCACCCAAGGGGACAATGGTGATCTCCGCCTCATCGGCGAGGTTCTTCTCCCGCAGCTTTTCCTTCAGCAGGAACGCGGTGAACGGGGTGGCATAGAGCGGAGCCTTGATGCGCGGCCATAGCCAGGCCACGGCACCGATATGATCCTCATGCGCATGGGTCAGCACGATACCCAGGATATTCTTGGCGTGCGCTTCGATGAATTCGGGGTCTGGCAGGATGAGTTCGACGCCAGGCGTGGTTTGGTCGCCAAAAGTCACGCCCAGATCGACCACGATCCACTTGCGCGCATGGGGGGGACCATAGCCGTAGAGATTGAAATTCATCCCGATCTCGTTGGACCCGCCCAGCGGCAGGAATACGAGTTCGTCTTCAGATTTTGCTTTTGCCATTACGCCTTGGTGGTGTTGCGTCTGTGGATTTCCAACAGACCGCGGATCGTCAAATCAGGATCGAAGTGATCGATAGATAGGGTCGCCCCGTGAAATAGCGAGGCGACGCCGCCCGTAGCAACGACTGTCATCGGGCCTTCCCACTCAGCCTTGATGCGCGCGATGAGGCCTTCGATCAAGGCGATATAGCCCCAGAAGACTCCGGACTGCATGGCCCCAACGGTATCCTTGCCGATGACCCGTTGCGGCTTCTGGATCGCCACGCGGGGAAGCTTGGCTGCCGCCGCATGTAAGGCCTCCATCGAGAGGTTGATGCCGGGCGCGATGACCCCACCCTCGAACCCCCCATCGGCGGCAATGATGTCGAAGGTTGTGGCAGTCCCACTGTCAATAATTAGCAGAGTGCCGGGATAGACGGCATGAGCCCCAATGGCATTGACCAGGCGGTCAGCCCCCGCCTCTGACGGTTTGTCTATTCGGACCTGGATGCCCAAGTCGGCATTCTCGCCGACGACGACTGGCTCTACATGCAGATAGCGACGGGCAAGATTGCGCAGGTTGAAGATCGACTGCGGCACCACGCTGGAAATGATGCAGGCATCCAGGCTAGAAAACTGCAGGCCGGCCATGCCCAAGAGCTGCGACAGCCAGACGGCGTATTCGTCGCCCGTGCGGCTAGACTCGGTGGCGGCGCGCCATTGCGAGGTCCAGGTCTGGCCGTCATGGATGGCAAACAGCGTATTGGTGTTGCCCTGCTCGATCGCCAGCAGCATCAGGTTTCTCCGAAGAACACGTCGCCGGCGGTTATGCGCAGGATCGAGCCGCTCGCCAAGCGCAGACGAAGCGCTCCGTCTAGGTCCAAACCCTCGGCGAAACCCTTGTGGGTTTGGTTTGGCAAGCGCGCCTCGCAGAGTTCACCCAGGCCATAGGCACGCGCTGTCCAGGCCGTGGCGATTGGCGCAAAACCCTCACTCTCCCATAGGGTTTGCCAATAGAAAAACCGCTGCGCCAGAATATCAAGAGCCGCTCGGGTTGTTGGAGGTGGACCGGGCATGAACTCAGCAAAGGCCGTGGCAGGACGTTCGACGTTGCTTGGCGCGTGGGCGAGGTTGATGCCCAAACCGACGGCCAGCCAGAGCGTCTTGCTCGGTGTGGTTCCAGACTCCACCAGGATGCCTGCGGCCTTGCGTCCATGGATCATCAGGTCATTGGGCCATTTCAACCGACCGATCCCGGGGCCGAGGCAGGTCTCCGCGAGATCGGCTGCCGCGAGCGCGGCAACGAAGGATATCTGAGCTGCATCGGCGGGGGATTTTTCCGTGGAGATCAGCAGGGTCGCGGCGAGATTGCCGCTGGCTGTTTCCCAGGCGCGACCCCGTCGGCCCCGTCCGGCACTCTGACGAGCTGCAGTGATCCAAACCGGTCCCGATTCACCAGACTCAGCGCGACGACGGGCTTCGGCATTTGTGGAATCGAGCTCGTCGAAGACCTCAATCGGCGGGATGGCCACCTAATTTAGGCCAAACGCTGCGGCGGCAATGTGGGCCTGGGGATCGATGGCGATGAGCGCGATCAAGACGATGGGGAAGCTGAACAGTGCCGCCAAAATGCCAATCAGCTCGGCCTCGGCCGCCGGGGTCTCGGTCTTGCCCGGCGCGGGATCGAACCACATGACTTTGATGAGGCGCAAATAGTAAAAGGCCGCGACCACGCTGCCCACCAGGCCCAGCACCGCTGCCGTCTGGATCAGGCTGTCAGGCACATTGATCGCGGCCTTAAACACATAGAACTTGGCCCAGAAGCCGGAGAACGGTGGCAGTCCCAGGGCCGAGAGTGAAAAAGCCGTCATGGCCAGGGCAATAGCTGGGCGCTCTTTGAAGAGGCCGGCCATGTCGTCGATGGTTTCCATCGCACGACCTTCGCGGTTCAGCGCCGTGAGACAGGCAAAGAAGCCGGTCACGTCGACCATATAGAGCACCATGAACACCAGCATAGCCTGAATGCCCTCGGCATTGCCTGCCGCCAAACCCAGCACCGCGTAACCGACATTGGCGATGGAAGAATAGGCCCAGAGACGTTTGAGGTTCTTCTGCGCCAAACCCGCGAAGGCGCCGACAGCGATGGAGGCAAGGGCCAGGATCACCAGAACCTGACGCCATTGCTCAATAGCTCCAGGGAAGGCCTCATAGAGAGTGCGAGCGAAGAGCACCATGGCGGCGAACTTGGGTGCGCCGGCGAAGAATCCGACAACTGGGGTCGGCGCGCCTTCATAGACGTCAGGCGTCCACATGTGGAAGGGAGCCGCGGAGACCTTGAAGGCCAAGCCGCAGATCAAGAAGATCAGTCCAAACAGGATGCCGGTATTGGCCCCGTGCGCCACGCTGACGGCAATGTCATCAAAACGGGTCGAGCCGCAAAAGCCGTAGATCAGCGACGCGCCATAGAGCAGCATGCCCGAGGACAGTGCGCCCAGAACGAAATACTTCAGGCCGGCTTCCGACGCCTTGGCATTATCACGATGCATGGCCGCCAAGACATAGAGTGCCAGGGACTGAAGCTCGACGCCCACATAGAGGGAGATCAAGTCCCCAGCAGCGACCATCATGCTCATGCCCAGCGCGGCCAGCAGGATCAGGACGGCAAACTCGAAATTGACCACGCCTCGACGGGCAAACCATCGCTGGCCCAGAGGGATCGCCACCGCGCTGGCCAGATAGATCGGCACCTGGGCGAAGCTGGCCACACCGTCGGCGATCAGGGCGTTGTGGAAGGCGACACCCGCCGGGCCGGTGACGGCGGCATAACCCGCCGCCAGCAGAGCCGCGACGGCACCGTAGCCGATCCAGTCTGCGGCCTTGGGGGCGAAGGCTCCGACCACCAAGAGAACGAGGGCGGCGCAGGCTAGGATCAGCTGCGGCGTGGCCAGGGAGATGTCTGTGGAGAACATGTTGCCTTGGTCTCCTAAGCGCCGGTGGCCGCGCGGTAGACCGCGACCAGATTGTCGACCGAGGCCTGCGTCAGATCGAACACGGCTCCAGGCTGAATACCGAGATAGAGGGTGGCCAGGATCAGCGGCACGAAGATCGCGACTTCGCGCATCTCCAAATCATTGATCCCTGCCAAGGCCGGATTGGTCATTTGGCCAAACACCACGCGCCGGTAGAGGCTAAGCGCATAGACCGCTGACAGGATGACCCCCGAAGCCGCGACGAAGGCTGTCCAGGTTGAGACCTGATACACCCCGGTCATCGTCATGATCTCGCCGACAAAACCCGAAGTTCCGGGCAGTCCGACATTGCCCATGGTGAACAGCATGAAAGTCGCCGCATACCACGGCATTCGGTTGACGACCCCGCCGTAGAAGGCGATTTCGCGGGTGTGCATCCGGTCATAGACCACGCCAACACAGAGGAACAGCGCGCCAGAGATCACCCCGTGGCTCAGCATCTGGAAGATCGCGCCCTGAACGCCGACGGCGTTACCGCTGAAGATCCCCATGGTCACGAAGCCCATATGGGCCACTGACGAATAGGCGATCAGCTTCTTGATGTCGGTCTGCCGAAAAGCCACCAACGAGGTGTAGACCACGGCAATGGCGCTGAGCGCGAACACCAGGGGCGTGAAGTACTCCGAAGCCTGCGGGAACATCGGCAGGCTGAAACGCAGGAAGCCGTAGCCGCCCATCTTCAACAGAATGCCTGCCAGGATCACCGAGCCCGCCGTAGGGGCCTCAACGTGCGCATCGGGCAACCAAGTGTGAACCGGCCACATGGGCATCTTGACCGCGAAGGAGGCGAAGAACGCCAGCCACAACCACGTCTGAATCGCGGGCGCAAACTTGTAGGTCATCAGCTCCGGGATCGAGCTGGTGTGGGCAATGCCGATCATGGCCAGGATTGCGGCCAACATGAGCACCGAACCCAGCAGGGTGTAGAGGAAAAATTTGAACGCCGCATAGACCCGACGCTTGCCGCCCCAGATACCGATAATCAGGAACATCGGCACCAGACCGAATTCGAAGAAGGCGTAGAACAATACCAGGTCCAGGGCGCAGAACACCCCGATCACCAGGGTCTCTAAGATCAAAAAGGCGACCATATATTCGGCGACCCGGGTCTCGATGGATTTCCACGAGGCGGCGATGCAGATCGGCATCAAGAACGCGGTCAGCAGCACGAACAGGATGGAGATGCCGTCGACGCCCATGCGGTAATGCAGGCCCGCGAACCAGGGGTGATCTTCCACGAACTGAAACCCGGCATTGCTGGGATCGTATTGCCCGGTCAGCAGCACTGTCAGCGCCAGGGTGGCCAGGGTGGTGGCAAACGCGATCCACTTGGTGGCCTCAACGGCCTTGGGGTCATCGGGTTTGCCGAATTGCTTCAGGATCAAGATGGCCACGACGCCGAACAGTGGCGCGAAGGTGGTTAGAGAGAGCAAGTTGTTCATCGGTCCGCCCTCCCCTAAGCCTGCCAGGCCCAGAGCGCGAAGGACAATAACCCCGCCACTCCCAGCAACATCACGAAGGCGTAGTGATAGACATAGCCGTTCTGGAACAGACCGGCGCGACGACCAATTGCCGCCGACAAAGACGAGATGCCGTCAGGACCCAGACCATCAATGATCTTTTGATCTCCGCCCTTCCAGAAGAGGTCGCCCAGCCATTTGGCGGCCCGCACGAAAGTGGCCTCATAGAGCTCGTCAAAATACCACTTGTTGTAGAGGAAACCCCAGACCAGACCCTTGTTGGCCGCGATACGCGCGCCCATGCCTTCGTGGCGAATATAGGTGTACCAGGCGATCAGCAGTCCCAGAGTCGAGACCACCAGCGGGGCCCAGAGGAGCCACACTGGCGAATGGTGAGCATGTTCTAAGATGTGATTAGTGGGCGCATTGAAGATCGCGCCCTTCCAGAATTCATTGCGCTCTTCGCCCACGAACTTCTCCACAAAGGCCCAGCCCGCAAACACGGCACCGACCGCCAGCAGGATGATCGGGATCAACATGGAAAGTGGGCTCTCATGGGGGGTATGCGCATGGCTGTGACCATGATCGTCGGCAGCATGAGCGTGGTCATCGTGGGCGTGATCGTCGTGACCCCACTTGGCCGTGCCGTGGAAGGTCATGAAGGCCAGTCGCCAGGAATAGAAGGCCGTTAGGCCCGCCGCCAAGATGCCGATTACGAAGGCAAAATACGAGACCCCGCCAAATTCCTTGCCGGCCGCGAAGGCGGCTTCGATGATGGTGTCCTTGGAGTAGAACCCGGCGAAGCCCAGTTCCACGCCGGGGATGCCGACGCCGGTAATGGCAAGGGTGCCGATCGTCATAACGGCATAGGTCACGGGTAGGTATTTCCAGAGACCCCCCATTTTCCGCATATCTTGCTCGTGATGCATGCCGTGGATCACCGAGCCGGCACCCAAGAACAGCAGCGCCTTGAAGAAGGCGTGAGTGAACAGATGAAACATGGCGGCTTGGTAAGCGCCGACGCCCGCCGCGAAGAACATGTAGCCCAGTTGCGAACAGGTCGAATAGGCGATCACCCGCTTGATGTCGTTCTGCGCTAGGCCGACTGTCGCGGCGAAGAGGGCCGTTGTCGCACCGACCAGGGTGACGATCTGTTTGGCCTGGGGGGCATATTCAAAGATCGGCGATAACAGGCAGACCATATAGACGCCGGCGGTCACCATGGTCGCCGCGTGGATCAGGGCCGAAACCGGCGTCGGGCCTTCCATGGCGTCCGGCAGCCAAGTGTGCAGGAAGAACTGCGCCGACTTGCCCATCGCCCCGATGAACAGCAGCACGCAGGCCAGATCCAAGGCCGACCAATTCTGGCCGATGAACCACCAGGTCTTGCCGACGAACTCGGGCACCCTAGGGAAGATTTCGGCAAACTGGATCGAGCCGAACATCCAGTAGACGGTCATGATCCCCAGCGCGAAACCAAAATCCCCAACCCGATTGACCACGAAAGCCTTGATGGAGGCCGCGTTGGCGGTGTCCTTGTGGTGCCAAAAACCGATCAACAGGTAGCTGGCAAGACCCACGCCCTCCCAGCCGAAGAACAGCTGCATGAAGTCAGCCGCGGTCACCAGGGCCAACATGGCGAAGGTGAAGAGCGACAGGTAGGCGAAGAACCGGGGTCGCCCCGTGTCTTCGGCCATATAGCCCCAGCTATAGACGTGGACGAGCGCCGAGACCGTGGTCACCACGATCAGCATCACTGCCGACAGGCCATCAAAGCGGATTGACCAATTGGAGATGAAATTCCCAACGTGAATGAAGGGAGCAAAGGTCAGCGTGAACGGCTCCAAGCCGCCCCAGGTCCATTGGGAAAACACGGTCCAAGAGAGCAGGCACGACAAGATCAGCGCGCCGGTGGTCAGGGTCTGCGAGGCGACATTGCCGATCCGGCGGCCAAATGGACCGGCAACCAGCGCCG
>JANLPK010000250.1:0-5196 GCA_031367205.1 Alphaproteobacteria bacterium | reverse complement strand
GATGATCTGCTTGGCCTCGACCGGGTGTTCCTCGAACCAAGTGGCGATGCCTTCGCCGACCAAGCCCTCAACGGCGGGGCGGACCTCCGAGGAGACCAGCTTGTCCTTGGTCTGGGACGAGAATTTTGGGTCCGGCACCTTGACCGACAGTACGCAGGTCAGGCCCTCGCGGGCATCCTCGCCGGAGAGCGAAATCTTATCGCGCTTGCTGGCCCCGCTGCTCTCCGCATAGCCGGTGATCACGCGGGTTAGGGCCGAGCGGAAGGCCGAAAGGTGGGTGCCGCCGTCCTTCTGCGGGATGTTGTTGGTGAAGCACAGGACGTTCTCATGATAGCCGTCGTTCCACCAAAGCGACAGGTCCAGCTCGACATTTTCCTTGGTGCCGCGAATGACAATCGGTGCCTTCAGTAGGGGTGTCTTGGCCTTGTCCAGGTGGCGAACAAAGGCCTCGATTCCGCCCTCATAGTGCAGAAGTTCGACGAAGGGTTCGGCCTCGCGATTGTCCTTCAGCCAGATGGTCACCCCGGAATTCAGGAAGGCCAGCTCGCGCAGCCGATGCTCCAGGGTTTTGCGATCATAGTCGATGAAGGCGAAGGTTTCGAGCGAGGCCATGAAGGTGACCTCAGTGCCGGACAGGAACTCACCGTTCTCACGCAACGGCGCGTCGCCGGTGGTGATCAGCGGCGAGACCGCGTCGCCCCGCCGGAATTCCATCTCATAGGCCTTGCCGCCGCGATAGATCTTCAGCTTGAGCCAGTCGCTGAGCGCATTGACCACCGAGACGCCGACGCCGTGGAGGCCACCTGAGACTTTATAACTGTTCTGGTCAAACTTACCGCCCGCATGCAGCTGGGTCATGATGACCTCGGCCGCCGAAACGCCCTCGCCCTCGTGGATATCCACCGGGATGCCGCGCCCGTCATCGGTGACAGTAACCGAGCCGTCAGCATTGAGGATCACCTCAACCCGCGTGGCCCAACCGGCCAAGGTTTCGTCGATAGCATTGTCGACCACCTCATAGACCATGTGGTGCAAGCCCGAGCCGTCGTCGGTGTCACCGATATACATGCCGGGACGCTTGCGCACCGCGTCCAGGCCCTTCAGCACCTTGATGCTGTCAGCGCCGTAGTCGGCCTGACCGTTGTTCTCAGGGGTGTTGTCGGGAACTTGGGTTTCGTCGGTCATGGGGTATCCAGATGCGCCAGACCTGAGCCATCCACATGGATGCCCTGGGCCCGGCCCTGCAAATCTTCGAACAAGTGCTGGTCTGTGCCAGTAAGGAAGGCCTGCAGACCCAGCGCCGTGATTTCGTCAAACAATGCGGCTCGTCTTCTGCGATCCAGATGCGCCGCGACTTCGTCGAGCAGCAGTATAGGCTTCGGCGCTGATTCTGCACGCGAAAGTCTCGCGCTTTGGGCCAAAATCAGGTTCAAAATCAGCGCTTTCTGCTCGCCGGTGGAACATTCTGCGGCCGGTCGGTCTTTTTCCAGGTGGATGACTGCCAGATCGCCCCGATGCGGGCCGGTGAGCGCGCGTCCCGCTGCGGCATCGCGGTCGCGGGCAGAGGCGAAAGCCTGGACCAGTCGGGCCTCTATCTCGCCGGTTTCGACCCCTTGGGCTGCCATCTCCTCCCACGCCCCGGTAAGGGTCAGGCGAGCCCGGGGAAAGGGACGTTCTCCGCGACCATCGATCTCATCTTGCAGGGCCACCAGGGTTGCGGCACGGGACGTCGCCATCATCGCGCCAGCCTCCGCAAGCCGTGCCTCTAGGGCGGTCAGCCAGGCGCTGTCCTGCGGGCCATCGGTCAGCAATCGCATCCGCTCGCGCCCGGCCTTCTCATAAGCATTGGCATGGGTGGCGTGAGTGGGATTGCCGGCAAACACCAGTCGATCGAAGAACCGGCGTCGATCACCGGCACCCTCTAGGAACAGCCGGTCCTGGGCCGGGGTCAGCCAGACCTGACGCTGGAGGTCGGAGAGGCGACCGGGCGGCACCGCCTCGCCCTCCAGCCGCACTGTGCGGCGAGGAGATCCGGCGCTCTCTAACCCGGTACCCACGCGGATGGGTTCCTCGTCATGAGTGATCACCGCCGCCACCGCCCAGGCCCGCCCTTGAGCCTCGCCGGGCATCTTGCGCCCCACCTCAGCCTGAGCCGCGCCGCGCAGACCGCGACCAGGGGTCAGCAGGCTTATCGCCTCCAGGAAATTCGTCTTGCCCGCGCCGTTGGGGCCAACCAAGAACACCGGGGTTCCGTCGAGCGCGATTTCGGCTCGCGTGTAGGAGCGGAAGTCCGTGAGGGTTAGGTGGGTGATGGCGGTTCGGGTCACCGCGTGGTCATAGCGGGATTTGGGAGCAATCGTAAAATGTAACTCCCACCGCTCATCCCCGCGAACGCGGGGACCCAGGCTTTTTCATCTTAGTTCATCCGACCTGTCCACCCATGCCGGATTGAACCGCTCGATCAGTTCCAACTTCCAAGCCCGGTTCCATTTCTTCATCTGGCGCTCGCGTTTGAAGGCACCGGCCCGAGTGTCGAAGGCCTGATACCAGACCAGGATCGAGACGTTGTATTTCGCTGTGAAGCCGGGGCGGACCTTCTCCCGGTGTTCCCAAGCGCGTTTGGATAGACCATCGGTAGAGCCGATGTAGAGGGTGCCGTTTCTCTGGCTGGCGACGATGTAAACGTAGAAAGCCATGGAACGAAAATGGCTGCTTTCACATTGAGGGCGGGCATAAAGATCGACGAGTCAACTACTGGTATCTCCGCTTCTTGACTGCGGAAATGTCGAGTGAATTGAGTTTGAACCATTCGCCATTGGCTCGTTTTTCAGCGAAGCGTCGATGCCAATAAGCTTCGATTCCCGCCGGGTCATCCGTCCTGATCGAATGAACGAGGGTGGCTTTGTCGGGCATTGCGATGCGAATTTCTTTGACGCGGCGCTCGAGGTCGTCGCTGCGTCCAATTTTATAGAAGTCGCCAGATTTGATTAGATAAACGAAGCCATCCTTCGCCTTGATGCGGCCTATGTCTTGTTGCGGAGTTGGCTGAGGATTGGCCGGCAACATCGCGGCTATATCGGAATAGCTGGCGTCTTCGGCGACTCGTTTCGCCAACGCAACGATCATGTCAGCGCGCCGCCCAAAATGCCTCTTGATGGCCTGACTGCTCGGGATCATTGGCTCGGATTTCCGATGAAGAGCGATCTCATCCTGGGTGGGAATGCGACCATAATGACGGCAGGCAGCGATTATGCCGGTAAGTACCTCGTCGGAATCTAGGCGGCGTGTCCATTGGTTCGGCCGAAATCCCGCTTCGACCAGCGCGTCGCCCCATCGAGCCCACAACTTCCCGCGCCATTGGTGTTCGCCGATTCCGGTTTCGCGCGTGAAGAGCTTCGAACCGGGAGGTGTCTCCCCGCACTCCGTGGCTATGCGGCGAATCTCGCCAAGAATGTGATCTCGCATGTACAATTGATACCCGACACAACCCAAAAGCCAAGCTGAACCCTGGCTCGCGCCAGAGTGACTGATGTGCGATCAAAAAAAGCCTGGGTCCCCACTTTCGTGGGGATGAGCGGAGGTGGGAGCGGGTCTTGGTTACACCCTCAGCGGCATCAACACATACCGCACGTCCGGGTCCGTCGGATCCAACACCAGCGCCGGATCGTTTGGACCGCCGAACCTGAACTCGGCCTGCTCAGCCCCGATCTGGTCGGTGACATCCAAGAGATACCGCGCATTGAAACTCAGTTCGAAGCTGTCGCCGGTGTAGTCGACCTCGATCTCTTCGACGGCTTGGCCGGCTTCCATATTGCGCACAGTTAGGATCACCTTCCCCGGCTCGATGGCCATGCGCACGGAACGGGATTTTTCTGCCGAGATGGTGGCAACGCGGTCGACGGCTTGGGCGAACAGCTTGTTGTCGACCATCATCACCTTGTCATTGTCGCGCGGGATAACCCGCACATAGTCGGGGAAGTTGCCGTCGATGACCTTGGAGGTCAGGGCCGCGCCGCCGAATTCGAAGCGCATCTTTTGCGGGCTGAGCGCCAGGTCGACCGTCTCACCGGCATCGTCCAGCAGGCGACGGGCCTCATTGATGGTCTTGCGCGGCACGATGACACCGGGCGATCCAGCAGAGCCTTCCGGCGCGATCATTTCGGCCAAGGCCAAGCGGTGGCCGTCAGTGGCCACGGCGCGCAGCTTGGCCACGCCGCCCTCGACCACGGTGTGGAGATAAAGGCCGTTCAGATAATAGCGGGTCTCTTCGTTGGACATGGCGAACTTGGTCTTGTCGATCAGGCGGATCAGGTCGCCGACATCGACGCCAATGCGGGCGGCTAGGCCGTCCGACGACATGACCGGGAAATCCCCAGCCGGCAGCACCGGCAGATTGAAGCGCGAACGCCCGGCGGCGACGGTCAGGCGGGGGTCTTCGCCGGTGAAGGAGAGCGAAACGTCAGACCCCTCCGGCAGCTTTCGGACGATCTCATAGAGGGTGTGGGCGGGCGCGGTGATCTGGCCCATCTGGTCCACCTGAGCCAGGGCCTCGTCGATGATCTCCATATCCAGATCGGTGGCCGAAAAAGTCAGCCGGTCGCGCTCCGCCGACAGCAGCACATTGGACAGGATCGGGATGGTATTGCGCCGCTCGACTGCGCTTTGCACATGCCCCAAGGCCTTCAACAACGCGGCCCGTTCAATCGTCAGCTTCATGGTGTCGTCCGTAACTCGGCGCGCCGACGCGCACGAGTCGCCGGACCTGGAGGGACTAACGACTTTAGCGAATTCCTTGGACGGCGAAAGGGGGTCTTATGCCGTGGTATCGACGGAATTTCCGGCACCGTCTTCGTCGTTGGCGGCATAGGGATTTGCGGCCTGAGGCTCCACAGGTGCGTCACCGGTCGAACCCTTGGCAGCGACCACAACCATGGCGGGGCGCACTAAGCGCCCCAGCAGCTCATAGCCGGGCTGTAGGGTCGTGATCACCCCACCGCCGGCCACTTCAGTCGAGGGTTGCTCCATCACCGCCTGATGCTGATGAGGGTCAAACTTGGTGCCTTTAATAGGCTCCAAACGCTTCAGGCCGTTGGTTTCGAAGGCCCCGAGCAGAGCCTTCTCGGTCATCTCGACGCCGACCACGAAATTGTTCACCGCCGGATCGCCGCTCTGGGGTGGCGCGGCCAAGGCACGACC
>JANLPK010000237.1:0-21097 GCA_031367205.1 Alphaproteobacteria bacterium | reverse complement strand
ATCTTGGCTCACATGCGCCGCCAACATGGCTCGCTTCAGCGCAAACCCATCAGTCACATCGACGCCGAAGTCCGGCTGAACCCGCTGTCCCTGGCGGTCACGCCCCTCAATCGGATCCATGAAATAGAGGTGGGGAATGCTCGCCAGCGGCTCTGAAGACCCGGTCTTATAGTTCGGCACGGAGGCCGCAAAACAAGCGTCGCGCACCAACAGACTGATGGCCTCGTGGTCGGGGTGATAATCAACTGGCGAGGCCGTGATGACGATGTCAGGCTTGGCCCATCTCAGGGTCTCAGTCACCGCGCGCCGACTGGCGGCGTCATTGAAGACGCCAAGATCGGCCAAGCCGACACAGCGGTAGTCGGCCCCGATAAGGGCCGCAGCCTGTGCTGCTTCAGCCTTGCGGATCGCGGCGGTCTCGTCAGGCGGGGTATCGGCTGCTCCACCCTCTCCGGCGGTCGCGGTGGCGATGCGGATCACGTGTCCAGCCGCGGCAAGCTGCGCCAAGGTCCCGGCGCAGAGGGTCTCGATGTCGTCGGGATGGGCGTGAATGGCTAGGATCGTTGCCAAATCACGCCCCCCAAAAAGCCTAGCGCGGTGCCATGCGGATTGCGCCGTCGAGACGGACATCTTCACCGTTGAAGTAACCATTGGTGATCATCTGCAGCGCCAGCGACGCATAGTCTTCCGGCGAGCCGAGACGCTTGGGGAAGGGCACGGAATTGGCCAGAGCCTGCTTCACAGCTTCGGGGGCACCGCGCATCAGCGGGGTATCAAAAATGCCGGGCAGAATGGTGTTCACTCGAATACCGTCGCCGGCCAAGTCGCGGGCGATAGGCAGGGTCATGCCGACCACGCCACCCTTAGAGGCCGAATAGGCCGCCTGGCCCATCTGGCCGTCTTCAGCCGCCACCGAGGCGGTGTTGACGATCGCGCCACGCTCGCCGTCGATGGGCTCCAGGTCCAGCATGCCCTTCGCCGACTTGGCGATGCAGCGGAAGGTACCGACCAGATTGATCTGGATGATCAGGTTAAAGGCATCCAGCGGGAAGTGCTTGGTCTCACCGGTCACCTTGTCGCGGCTGGCGGTCTTGGCCGCATTGCCGGTGCCGGCGCAATTGACCAAGATCCGCTCTTGGCCGTGGGCCGCGCGCGCCTTGGCGAAGGCCGCCTCGACTTCATCGTCAGAGGTGACATTGCACTTACAGAACACGCCCCCCACTTCTTTAGCCACGTCTTCGCCGCGGGCTTCGTTCATGTCGAAGATGGCAACCTTGACGCCTTGGGCGGCCAACTGGCGGACGGTGGCTTCACCAAGACCAGAGGCACCACCGGTGACGACGGCCGATACGGAGGAATTAAGTTTCATGGACGCGGAGCTCCCGTTCTCGTTTAACTGCAAGACTGTTGGAGAGAGCCTTTAGCCCTATGAGCGCCGACTCAAAAGCATCACGTCACGTCAAGGACGAAGGATTTGATCCAAAATCGGCTCTGGACCCGGCAAAAGCCCTGGTTCCGGCCACGATTAAGCTCAATGAACAAAGGGTCAATCAGGGGTTCTTGACCAAGATCGCCCGGGTTGCCGCTACAATCCCCTTTGCCCGCGACGCCGTCTCGGTCTGGTATTGCGCCCGCGATCCGAAGACGCCAACGGCGGCCAAGGGCATCATGCTGGCCGCCCTGGCCTATTTTGTCCTGCCGACCGACGTGGTCCCGGATTTCCTAGGCGTCATCGGCTTTACCGACGATGCGGCAGTGTTTGCGATGTTGCTAACGTTGGTCGGTCGCCACCTGCGCGTTGAACATCGCGATGCCGCCGATGCGCTATTGGCGAAGCTTCGGACTTAACTCTAACCGGCTTCGGGAAGGGCCGACTTGGAGGCCCGCTGCTCCCGCCAAGTGATGAATAGCGTAGATGCCACCACCACACCGGCCCCGACAAACGTCCAAATGCCCGGCAGCTCGTGGAACAGCACAAACCCGGCCACGGTAGAAAACACCAACCGGGTATAGTCCACCGGAGCCATGGCCGCTGCGTCACCTATCGCCATGCCCCGAATGTAACATGCCTGCGTCATCGTCCCCATCACCCCCATCAGGGCCAGCAGGCCAAGGTCGCGGGGCTCTGGCCAGCGCCAAACGAACAGCGCTCCTGGGATCGCAAGAACGACGCCCAGGGTCGCGGCCCAGACCAACAGAACCATCGGCGAATGATCCCGCGTCATCACCTTCATGCCGGTAATGGTCATGGCGAACAGAAAGGACGAGGCCAGCATTGCTAGGGCCGGAAGTCCCATCGCCATGTGCGACGCAGCACCCGGTCGCACCATAATCAAAACGCCGACAAACCCCATCAGAGCCGCGCCGACCCTTAGCGGCCCCACCTTCTCGCGCAGCACAAAGGCCGCCAGTGGCACCAGCCAAAGGGTGCGCGTGAAGCTAAGCGCATTGGCGTCGGCCAGTGGCATCTTTTGGAAGGCATAGAAGCTGAGGATCATCCCGATCGTCCCGGCCGACGACCGGAAAATCAGAATCCAAGGTCGCGTGGTGGCATAGACCACTCGCCCCCTGACCAGGATGATCGGCAGCAGGATCAGAAACCCCGCCACCTGCCGATAGAAGGTCTGCAATGCCGCCGGATAGTCATTGCCTAGGAACTTGATCAGGGTGGTCATCACCGTGAAGCCCAAGGCCGAGGCAAGCATCCATAGTGCCCCGCGCAGGTTGGGGCTAAGGGCGGCGATCCTGGCCCCGGGTGTGCGCGGGGTTTCCAACCCCCTAGTCGACCGTCACCACGACCTTGCCCATGGCCTTGCGGCTGCCCAGATGGGCGATGGCGTCGGCACCGTGCTTGAGGGTGAAACGTTCGGAGACGTAGGGCTTGATCTTGCCCTCACCATACATGGCAATCAGTTCAGCGATGGAATCTTGGAACAGGCTCGGATTCTTTGACGTCCAGGTTCCCCAGAACACGCCGACGATGTCGCAGCCCTTAAGCAGGGCCAAGTTCAGCGGGATCTTGGGAATGTCGCCGGCCGCAAAGCCGATGACGAGATAGCGACCTTCCCAGGCGATGGAACGCAGGGCCGGCTCGGCATAGTCGCCGCCGACGGCGTCATAGATCACATTTGCACCGTCAGGACCACAAGCCTCCTTGAACAAGGTCCCAAGCGCCCGCTGCCCCTCCTTGTCGAAGGGGCCGCGTCCATAGACGATGCCGGAGTCGGCACCATGTTTGATGGCCAGGTCGACCTTCTCTTGGGTCGAACAGGCTGCGATCACCTTGGCCCCCATGGCCTTGCCCAGTTCTACCGCCGACAAGCCAACCCCGCCTGCGGCACCCAACACCAAGAGGGTCTCGCCAGACTTGAGGTGACCGCGATCCTTCAGCGCATGGTAGGAGGTGCCGTAGGTCAGGATGAAAGCTGCCGCCTCATCAAAGGGCATGGAGTCTGGGATCTTGGTCAGGCGACCCGCCGGGCTGACCACCTCCTCGGCCAAACCGCCATTGCCGATCTGAGCCAGGACCCGGTCGCCCACCTTCACCTCGGTGACGCCTTCGCCCAGAGTCTTCACGATCCCTGAAATCTCTCCGCCCGGCGCGAAGGGGCGCAGGGGCTTGAATTGATACTTGTCCTCAATCATCAGCACGTCAGGGAAGTTGATCCCTACAGCCTTGACTGCGATCACCACGCTGCCGGGCTTGGCCTCCAGCGCCGGCACATCCTCATAGACCAGGGTCTCAGGCCCACCGGACACCTTGCTCAATAAAGCCTTCATGATCGTATCTCCCGCGCAGGTTTCTGAATTTGGCGCGACGCTAGCGCACGGCTCGTCGCCACGAAAGGCCACAGCCGAACATTTGTTTGAACCCACCCCATTTGGCGCTCTGGCTGTCAGCGTCTATAAGGCGCGGCTCCCCTTCAGAGACCTTACCTTGGGCACCACCCTCGACCTTTCCCGTCCCAAACCGAAGTCGGCTCAAAAGCCGAACCTCTCGGGGATGACCCGCGCCGGTCTGGTGCAAGCTCTGATCTCCGCCGACATTGTGCGTCCCGACAAGGCCAAGATGCGCGCCGTCCAGCTTTGGCGCTGGATCCACCACCACGGCGTCACCGACTTCGAGGCCATGACCAATATCGATAAAGAGACCCGTGCTCAGATCGCGGCGGTCTTTGCCATCACTCGCCCTGAGGTCGTGGAGCGCCAGATCTCCAAGGACGGCACTCGCAAGTGGCTGATCCGGATGGCCCCGGGCATTGAGGTTGAGACCGTCTATATCCCCGATGTTGGCCGCGCAGGCGCGCTCTGCGTCTCCAGCCAAGTGGGCTGCACGCTCAACTGCACCTTCTGCCACACCGGGACCCAGGCCCTGGTCCGCAACCTGACCGCAGCTGAAATCGTCGCTCAGGTGCAGATCGCCCGCGACGACCTGGAGGAATGGCCCAGCCCCAAAGCCGAGCGCAGGCTCTCCAACATCGTCTTCATGGGCATGGGCGAGCCGCTCTACAATCTGCCGGAAGTGGCCGATGCCATCGACATCATTTCCGACAACGAAGGCATTGCCATTTCTCGTCGACGGATCACCGTCTCCACTTCAGGTGTGGTGCCGGAGCTTCAGCCGCTTGGGGAAAATACTCAGGCCATGTTGGCCATTTCCCTGCATGCTACCCATGACGCCCTGCGCGACGTCCTGGTGCCGATCAACAAGAAATACCCCATCGCCGATTTGATGGCCGGCATCCGTGCCTATCCCGGCATCTCCAACGCGCGCCGCGTCACCTTCGAATACGTGATGCTGAAGGGCGTCAATGACAGCCCGGCGGAGGCCCAGGCCCTGGTGCGTCTGCTCAAGGGCATTCCGTCTAAGATCAATCTGATCCCCTTCAACCCCTGGCCGGGGACCGACTATGTTTGCTCAGACTGGAAGACCATCGAGACGTTTGCGGCCATCCTGAACCGCGCCGGCTACGCCTCTCCGATCCGCACACCGCGCGGCCGTGACATCTTGGCGGCGTGTGGCCAACTCAAGAGCGAAAGCGAGAAACTGCGGGCCAGCGCGCGGCGCAAACTCACACCTGATGCCGAAGACGCGAACGTACCGACCGCGTGATCGTCGCGTGCCGGGATTGTGCGTGCTAGTGTCATATTCATCCCCTAGATCCGCCCGATAGGTCCCCATGCCGCAGCAACTCCTTTCGCCGGAAATTCAGGCCTTCGCCACCGGCTTTCCCATCACCTTGCTGCACGCGAGCCTGACTGTCCTGATCCTGCTGCTGGGATCGGGTCTCTACGTCATGCTTACACCGCATCGAGAAATCGCTCTGATCCGGGAAGGTAACACCGCTGCGGCGCTGTCTTTGGCAGGTGTCATGTTGGGTCTGGCATTGCCGCTGGGCGTATCGCTGCATGTCTCCACCTCGTTGGCAGAGATTGGCGTTTGGGGCGTCTCCACTGTTATCGTCCAGCTTCTGGTGTTTCGTATTGTTGATTTGATCCTGCGCGGCCTGCCGCAGCGGATTCAAGAAGGTGAAATGGCAGCCGCCACTGTTCTGGTCGGCACAAAACTGGCCACGGCCGTAATATTGGCTTCTGCGGTCGCGGGCTGAGGCTCCGGCCATGCACTTCCCCAAACTTCCAGACTGGGTGGTCTATCTGGCCATCGTGCTGGCTGTGCTCATCGCGGCTGTTGGGCGTCAGGAGAAGGCGAATTCTCCGCCGCCGCCGCCGCCTATGGCCGAGCAGGAGGGCCTCCCGCTGGGTCCGTCCTCCCCCTTTGATCCCTCTGTTGTTGTTGAAGTGCCTTCCAAAGCTGAGCCTGCGACCGGAACAGCATTCTCAGTGGCCGATCGCGGCGTATGGGTCACAGCCCGACACGTGGTTGACGGCTGCGCCAAGGTGGCGATTGTCGTCGCTGAGGGCCGAGGTGTGGAAGCGCAGATTCGCCTCGACCCCCTAGGAGAAGCCGCGATCCTAACCACCGAAGGCGGAGCGCCACCAATTCCACTTGGCCTGGATCGGCCCTTGCATAGGGGGGATAGGGCCTATCACCCAGGCTTCCCCCAGGGTCGAGCCGGCGAGGCGACGTCACGCCTACTGGGTCGCGAAAATCTGGTCGTTCATGGTCGCGGCGCACGCACCGAGCCGGTTCTGGTTTGGGCCGAGACCGGCCGCACCGATCGCCTCGTGGGATCTTTGGCGGGTTTGTCTGGCGCACCGGCTTTGGACAGCGCGGGGCGGGTGATCGGGGTAACGGTCGCAGAGTCACCTCGCCGAGGTCGCATCTACACAACGTCGCCTGAAACCCTGACCCACGCCCTCGCGGCATCGCGGGAACATCCCGCCAGCTTCGCCGTTGGGGAGCCCGTCACCACAGGTAATTACGGCATCGTCGCCGACAGCCTCCGCCGCGACCTTCGGGTGGCTCAAGTGGTTTGCTTGGCCGAAACCTGACGAACTGAGCTCTGGGCCGCGACCAAGAGGGTCAGTGCGATCCCCAACACCCCCAGTAAGGCTGAATAGACGAAGAAGACCAGATACCCTGACCCCAGGGCCGCTGAGGACACGTGGCTCTTTTCCATCGCCGATGCGAATGCCGCCGGCGGCAGACCGGCAAACCAGGACTTGAGGCTTGCGAGCGGGCCGGCCGAATCAGCCGCTGCTGCGGCCGCCTCGACGATTCGACCAGACTGTGAAGCCACAAGTTTGCCCAGCAAGGCATAGAGCGATGAAAACAGGGCGTATTGTGTGGCGGTGAAACCTTCCCCCGTTAGGCTGGACATATAGGCAATCAGGCAGGTTCCCGCGAAACCAGACGCAATATTGTCTACCCCGATGGCAACACTTAGCGCCCATAGCTCGGGGCCCTGAACAGCCAACCACGCGAAGATCAAATTGCTGATGGGTCCGGCGAAGGCACCAATTACGAGGGCGCGCATCAATCCCAGTCGGGCCACCGCCAGCCCCCCCAGACCGACCCCCAGCACACTCATCACCACGCCCAAGACCTTGCGGACCTCGGCGATCTGCAGCTTGTTGAACCCCAGATCGAGGTAAAATGGGTTCATGATATTGAGCACAAAATCACTGAGCCGGTAGAAGCAGATCAGCGCCAAGATCATGCCCGCAGCCCGCCCGTATCGTCCGAAGAAATTGGCCAGAGGTTCGCCGAGCGCGACACCTAGATACCTGCCGGGTCGGGTCAGATTTCCCGGTATGGGTCTAGCGGCCAGGACGATCACGACCCCACCGTTCACAACTCCGGCAAGCTGAAGGAAAATACCCCCAGGCTTGGCGCTCCAGGCCGCCTTCAACCAAGTGCCCGCATCGCCCAGCCCCATTGCATGCAGCAATGCGGCGAGGACTGAGGCATCCCCCGCCAGACCGGAACCTAGGATTAAGGCACCCAGAACCACCAATGCGGCGCGCGCCGTCCACTCCAAGACATCACGGATCGGTGCCGCAGCCATACCTTCCGTCGGAATAGGACGAACCGCATGCTTGGCCTCACGAGGCGCGCCAAGCACGCCGAACACCCCTACCAACATCAGGCCCGCCATGAGGCCGTATGACAGGTTCCAACCCGCAAAATCTGACATGGCCAAGGGAACAACGCCGGCCACAATCATCGCGCCCCGATAGCCCCACTGATAGGCAGCAGCCATCGCCCCCTGTTTTTCGGTTGTCGCGGCCTCAATCCGCCACGCATCAATAACGATATCCTGGGTGGCCGAGACAAAGCCGACAAACACCGCAAAGGCCGCCATCCAACCCAGTCCCGTCGCGGGATTGGCCCCGGCGATCAACCACAGGCCAAGCATGATCAAGACTTGGCAAACCAGCATCCAGGAACGTCGATGTCCTAGTCTAGCGGTCAAGAGTGGGATGGCTGCCCGATCGACCAGCGGAGCCCAAAGAAACTTCAAGGAATAGGCTAGGGTGGCTAGTCCGAAGAACGAGATGACCTCCAAGCTCAATCCTGCATCCCGCAACCACGCAGACAAGGTGTCAAAGATCAAAAGGTTCGGCAGTCCGGACGCAAATCCCAGCGCCAGCATCACAACCGCCCGCCGTTCGCCATACACCGCCAATGCGGCCCACAGGTTTGGCTTCGACCTCGTCTCGGACTCTTGGCTCATCTGACCCTCTGCGCGACGCGGAGCGCCGTTAGGCGAGCTTGACCCGGTCCGCCACCGACGTCCAGCCGCCCTTCGTCATTGTCATGAGAACTCGTCGCAATGCTTCGGCCGACAAAGGCTTGACCAGGAAGTCATCCATCCCGGCATCCAGGCAAGCATGACGGTCATCTTCAAATGCGTTGGCCGTCAGGGCGACGATGGGCGTCGCAACACCCAACTCACGCACCTTGACCGTCGTCTCAAGGCCGGAAAGGCCCGGCATGCGCATGTCCATCAAGATCAGGTCATAGGCTCCCACCGACACCGCCGCCAAAGCCTCATCACCACCTGCCGCATGATCAACGGTGCACCCTTCGCGATTCAGTAGGGTTCGCGCCAGCAGGGCATTGATTGCATTGTCTTCGACCAACAGGACTTTCGCACCGGGTGCCGTCGCGCTCGCCACCCGGTCATCCTCGGCATCCTTTTGGACGCCTTCTCCGAGAGCGGCGAGCACCCGCGCAGCGACCGACGCGCGGCGCAAGGGCTTGATTAAATAGCCGACGAACCCCTTTGTGCGATAGGCTTCAATCTGACCCCTGGCCTCAGGGTCCAGCAGGATGAGCGCGGGCCTCGCGTCAGGCGGGCCACTAGGTGCCAGCTCATGATCGACCAATAAGACCGCCCCCTCGCTGGGGGGTTGATGCGTGTTTTGCGCAACCACGGCGCGGCCGCCGCTGGCCTCAATCTGTCGACGCGCCGCCTTGGCGGTGATGGGGTTTGACGTCATCAACCCGATGACTTGACCCCCAAGTTCCGCCGATGCCAGCTCAGGCGAATGTGGAAATGCCGCTTCGAACCAAAACAATGCGCCACCCCCGGGCGCATCGGTCACTCCAACATTTCCCGCCATTACCGTGGCTAGGGTCCGCGCGATGGCTAGACCCAAGCCGGCCCCCCCAAGCTGGGCGTGATCACGGACCGGGTCGGCCTGGGTAAAGGCTTCAAAGATCCGGGCCTGATCGGCGGGTCGTACCCCGGGGCCGGTGTCGGACACCTCAAATCTGACGCTCTCGGCACCTGTCATGCTCGCCGTGATGAAGACGCCGCCCGTTTGGGTGAACTTGATTCCGTTGCCCGCAAAGTTCAGCAGAATCTGCCGCAGCCGCGCTTCATCGGCAACAATCGAGCCGATACCCGCGCTGGCCGCCCAGGCTATCTCAAGGTTTCGCTCACGGGCCCGCGGCGACAATAACTCACAGACGCCTCTCAACAGGCTCTCCACCTCCACCGGTGCGGTATGAAGTTCGACCCGTGACGCACCCAGTTTGGCAAAGTCCAGAAGGTCGTTCACGAGGCCGAGCAGGTGTTCGCCGGAGTCTCGCAACGCGGTCACATAGGTCCGCTGCTCCTGTGTCAGGCTAGTGCCTTCCAAAAGGCGCGCCATGCCAAGCACCCCATTGAGGGGAGTCCGAAACTCATGGCTCAGAGCTGCGAGTTGTTCGACCCCAACCGGGGCGCGACGGGTCAGTCGAGGGTCAGGATCGGTGCTCATGGTCCGGCAACCTAGCAAAGACCGCTTAATAGCCGGTCAAGCGGCTCCTGAGGCGATTTGACGCGCCAAGTCGATCGGGTGAGAACTCTTGGCAGCGTCAACCGACCGCAAAATCGTCTCCAGTCAGGGTTGTCTTGCGGCAGCTTCACCAAGAACTCTAGACGAAGCCGCACGCGAACCGCTACCGTGTTCGTGCTATGCGCGAGGCGCAATATATGACTGAGGATCCAGTTGCACGGTTAACCCAGCGCGAGCGCGAATGCCTGCGTTTGGTGGATCGCCATCTCAGTTCCAAACAGATCGCCCGCCAACTGGGGATGTCGAAGACCTCAGTCGACACTTACTGTGATCGAGCGCGAAGGAAACTCGGTGCTAGCGACCGGTACGACGCGGCTCGACGCCTCGCTGATCATGACAAGCTTGTCCTGATCGGATCAGGACAAGACACAGTCAGGACAGACACTCGCCTCGAACCAGCGCTCCATGAAGTCCAACATGGAGTTGTGGATCATGAATGGTTGGAGCCGTCCCGAACAAAGCCTGAGACCCCTGGCAGCCAACAACAACCTCACCAGCCGGTCGGCGGCGGAAGGCCGGGCGACCTTGGGCAACGCCCTGCGCCTGAGGCGGGAGGTCGAGGCCTTCGAGAGCAACTGGCCGAACACCGATACGGCGGCAGCACCGGTCCCGACCTTCAGTTGGGCACAACTGGAACGACAATTGGTCGATCTGACCGACAGTCCGGTCAAGGCGGCGATGGCCAAGGACTTGGTCTCAGCCACCCGCAAGATGGCCACCTTCAAGCCGCCCGAGATGGTGCTGCGCGAGATCCTTTGTTTGACCTGGGCCCTGCTCGACGAGGACTTCCAGCCGGAGTTGGAACCCGAGAAGGGCACGGTCGTCATGCCCTAGGACCCCTCGCAAAACTCGGCTGGATCGGCATCATCGCCATTCTGTCCGCCTTGGCTTTTGGTGGGCTCTTGGCGGGGCTTCATGCTCTGCAAGACATCGCCGGACGGCCCTAGGCCAAAACCCATTTCATCTGAATCGTTGACCATCATCGCCAGAACTTTGTTCGCGCGAAGGAGAACTCTCATGTTGAAACAGCGTCGCCTTGTGGCCGACCAAGTGGCCACCAGTCTGTTCGAAGCCGAAGCCGCCATCGACGCGGCCCTTGCCAAAACGGCTCATCTTGCCGGCGTCATGCCTGCCCTTCGCCGCGATGCTGGAATCTCAGCTCTCATCGGCCAAGACGCTGTCGAGCACACCAGCGAGGCCTTCGCAGCCCTGGCCCTGGCCCGCCGCGCCATCGTCGAAACTCACAAAGAACTCTCAGTGGCGCAGAAGCAGATGGGCTTGGGAGCTGTGATGTTCGGGGAGGGTGAGCAGAAGCCACCGCACCTATCAGCGGAACGCGGTGGGCGTAGTTTCAAAGCTGTCGCTTAACAGTGTCTGTCGGATCGCGGACATATCTGAGAATATCGGAACCCCAGTCTTATCATGGCGTCCATGTCCGCGATCCTTTACCCTGAAGTCTTCAGAACGACGACGCCAACCGCGTCGCATGGGTTGGTCGGATTGAGTGGCGACAAGCTCGATCAGTGCCCTTCGCCATGATGGGCATAGATACTGCACCTGGGTGGGCTTGGTTAGTCGCATTGATTGTGGGGTGCATTTTGGCAGCCCTGCGCGGGGGCACGCCATAACGACTTGCAGCAACTGCAATCTTGGTAGGTTGGTGATTGACCCGGTTGCTCTTTCGGCCGGGCGACGGAGCTGGTCCCCAGTGGGGAGTTCTCTGTGCCGATATTGGCGTTCTGGCGGCACTATTCGGCTTGGCGATCTGCTATGATCGAACTTGGCTGCTCATTGCGACAGCATTTCAGCTGCTTGGCATCACTATCCATTTGGTGTTGCCCCTCGATCCCGCGATCAGGACCCTTGCCTATCTCAGGGGGTTGGCAATCTGGAGTTACCTCGTCTTGTTCGCCCTAATGATCGGCAGTTTGAACGTGGGCCGGCGGGGGGGCTGAAGTCCGAGACCAACCTGATCCTGTTGGTGTCTGGAGCATGTTCCGACAAGTGGGAGCCGGTTATCGAATCGAAGCATGCTCTAACGCTATGAATTGGAGCCCAGTTTCTCCCTCTAGACGATGCCGTCTAAAGGGAACGGGCTCTAGGAATCGTGAACCACTCGTGAATATCTCGTCCCTACCAATTCGCGTTTGGATGCTCGCTTTGGCAGCGACGTGTTTGATCGCGGGGCTGCGCGGCGGTCGACCCGAAAGGGCCGCCGCATTGGCCTGCGTCGTGGCTTGGCTAGCTACCCTAACCTATCTCCACAATCGCAGTTGGGACCAGCCGCTTTGGTGGCTCTTCGGTGTCGACCTTGTCCTCTTGGTCGTGCTGATCGGCCTCACGCTAGTGTTTGACCGTCGATGGTTGCTTTTCGCCAGCGCTTTTCAGTTGCTTGGCGTGACCATTCACTTCGCCACCGCCGCAGACTCCTTAATCCGACCTTTGACCTATGCACGGGGCCTCGTGGCCTGGAATTATCTCGTCCTTGTCGCCATAGCGTTTGGAAGTTGGACGGCGCGACGCGCCGACGATCCTGCGACATGAGCCAAGACTTAGCCTAGACCACTTCCTCATCGTTGCTCAGAAAGCTCCGAAATCAGCGCCTTAGCCTGGTGCGGAGCGCTCAGACGATGTTTTTCCAAGCGCTCAAGCTCCGGTTTGGCTATGAGCCTCGCGTGATGCGCACGCCAGCGGTCAAATGAGTCCCACGACTCGCGGATGGGATAGCCTTTGTCCAGCCAGCTTCGGAAGTACTCGCGGTTGCCTGTGCCGGTCCAGACCTCCTGGCCGCCGATCACTCGCCTTAGGCTGCGCCAGATCACCCGGCGCATCACAACCGCTCGGCTGTAATCGAGCCAGATCAAGTGCGTCGCCTTTGGTAGCGCATGGGACATGGCTGCAAGATAGTTACCGTCGATCACCCATCGGTCTGTGCCAACCGCCGCCTTGATCAGGTGCTCAAAATCGGCCGGAGCTGTGGCCGATCGGTTTTGCCAGCCGGGACCCCAGTTGAGCGCGTCGACCTCTATGTGCTTCAGGTCGCAGGCCTCAGCTAGCTGGCGACCGAAAGTTGACTTTCCGGCACCTGAGCTTCCAATCAAGGCAACCCGCATCGAGTCACACCTCCCCGCCTTTGCCTAACCCGCCAACGCCATAGCGCCTGCCCGTCGATAGATCAGCGCCTCGGCCACGTGCACGCGTTTGACGGCTCCCGACCCCTCAAGATCGGCAATCGTTCGCGCCAGCCGGAGCGTCCGGGTCCAACCCCGTGCTGTCAGGCCCCCGGCCTCAGCAGCCTTGGTCAATAGGGTGCGCGCGGCGGGATCAAGATCAGCGATGGTCTCCAACCACTCCCCTTCCGCTCGGCTATTGAGAACCGCGGCATCCTCCCGCTCAGCCTTGCCTGCCCGCTCAATCTGTAGCTCGCGCGCGGCAGCCACGCGCGCGGCGGCTTCAGCTGTGCCTTCTGCCGGGGCCGGCAGCGCCAGATCGGCCGCACTAACCGCCGGAACTTCAATCTGCAAGTCGATCCGGTCAATCAGCGGCCCGGAGACCTTGGCCTGATAGTCCATCTGACAGCGTGGTGCCCGTCCACAGTGACCCTTGCCCGGCCCTCCGTGTCCGCACTTGCAGGGGTTTTCGGCGGCGATCAGTTGAAACCGCGCGGGATACTTCACGTGGGCGTTGGCCCTGGCAACCACCACCTCACCGGTCTCCAGCGGCTGCCGCAACGAGTCTAAGGCTTGCGAAGAAAACTCCGGCAGTTCGTCGAGGAACAGGACCCCGTTGTGGGCCAGCGACACCTCACCGGGTTTGATGCGAATGCCACCACCGGTCAGCGCCGCCATGGTCGCCGAATGGTGCGGCGTGCGGAAGGGCCGCGCCCGGGTCAATTCCCCCTTTGCGATCAGGCCTGCAACCGAATGCACCATCGAGGTTTCCAGCAGTTCGGTCGGTGACAGTGGCGGCAACAATCCTGGCAACCGCGCCGCCATCATCGACTTGCCTGAACCCGGCGGGCCTATGAACAGCAGATTATGTCCGCCAGCGGCCGCAATCTCCAGCGCCCGCTTGGCGTTCTCCTGACCCTTCACGTCGCGCAGATCGGCCACCCTACCCGGATCCAGAACCTTGCCAGGCACCGGTGGCGACAAAACCTGGGTTCCGCGAAAGTGATTGACCAACGAGATCAGCGATGGCGCGGCCAGGATAGGTGTGTCCCCGGCCCAGGCCGCCTCGGGACCGCAAGTCTCGGGACAGATCAAGCCCAGCCCCATAGCTCCGGCCGCCACCGCTGCAGGGAGGGCTCCTGCTGCCGAGACGATTCGACCGTCCAGGGAAAGCTCGCCCATCGCAGCCCACTCCCGAAGCGCATCGGGAGGCACCACGCCCATGGCCGCCATTACCGCCAAGGCGATCGGAAGATCATAGTGGCTGCCTTCCTTGGGCAGATCAGCCGGGGCCAGATTGCAGATGATCCGGCGTCCCGGCAGCGCCAGGCCCAATCCTGAAAACGCCGCCCGCACCCGTTCGCGGCTCTCGCCGACCGCCTTGTCGCCCAGACCCACGACAATGAAAGCAAAGTCGCCGGAGGTCAGCTGCACCTCCACGTCCACCGGTCGTGCTTCAACCCCCAGAAAGGCAACAGTGACGACACGTGCGGCCATGGCGATGAATCTCGGCTTCAGCTGGAACGAGCTGCAACCTCAACATGTCTCACCCAAGAGAGCAAGAACAAATATAGAACTCAGTGATTTGCTCGGATCGCCTCGATTCGGTCGAACAGCACCTCAGCGGCATCAATCCCTGTGAACGCTTTCAGCGCTCGGGCTCCGGTGGGAGAGGTCACATTGATCTCGGTTAGATAGTCGCCGATCACATCGATACCCACGAACAACAGTCCGCGCCGCTTGAGTTCCGGCCCGATGATCTCGCAAAGTTCCCGGTCTCGCGCTGTCAAATCAACCGCCTGCGCTGTGCCGCCCACGGCCAGATTGGACCTAATCTGCCCATCGGCGGGCACCCGGTTAATCGCCCCCACCGGCTTGCCGTCCACCAGCAGGATTCGCTTGTCGCCCTTCACCACGGCGGGAATGAATTTCTGCGCTATGACCGGCTCGCGCCCGATCATCCGGTGCAGATCCATCATGGCGTCCAGATTTGGATCATCGGCCAACAGTCGCGCCACGCCCGAGCCGCCGCCGCCATAGAGCGGCTTCAAAACCATATCCCCATGCCGCGTGCGGAAGTCCTTGATCGCCTCCATGTCGCTGGTGATCAGGGTTGGCGGCTGTACGCCGGGAAAGGTGGTGACGAACAGTTTCTCCGGCGCATTGCGCACCTCTGTGGGGTTGTTCACCACCAGAGTCTTCGGATGGATGGCGTCCAGGAAATGGGTCGAGGTGATATAGGCCATGTCGAAGGGCGGGTCTTGGCGCAGCAGCACGACATCCATCTCTGACAGGTCCTTCACCTCCCAGGGCCCAAAGCTCGCATGGTTGCCCACCACATCGACCACGGTCACGGTCCGCCCCCGCGCCGTCAGCCGCCCACTCTCCAGCGCCATGCGCTCGGGCGTATAGACAAACAGCGAATGTCCTCGCGCCTGAGCGGTCAACATCATCAGGAAGCTGGTATCGCCCGCGATCTTGATGTGCTCCAGCGGGTCCATCTGGACGGCGACCTTCAACGACATCGGCATTTGCTCCCTAGGCGACAGACGATGGAGATAGGCGAGCCGCCGTCAATACGCCATAGCCTGGGCTCCTAGGCCTTCGTCTTCGGCTGAACCCCCGCCACCGCAATCAGCGACTCCACGCAATCGCGGATCGAGTCATCCAGCGGTCGGAAGCTCACCCCTGTCACCGCCCGCATCCGGTCGTTGCGCAGTTCGCACCCGGCCCAGATGCCGCGGAACTCTGCCTCGCGGGCCTGGATCCGCTCTGGGAAATTGTCGGTCACTGCGGGCGTATCATGCCCCAACTCCGGCAACAGCCGCGAGATATCGGCGCAGATATCCTCCACATCGCGCGCGTCGGTGGACCAGGCGATGTAGCGCTGGCCGTTCTTGACCTCCAGGCTCTCCAACAGGCCGATGTGGCAGAGCGCGTCGTCGCGTACATCCACCGTCATCCAGGGGCGGTAGGCTCCGGTCTGCATATAGCTGCCCTTCAGCATGCCCTCGATGATATGCTGCCAAGGCCCCATATCCTTCTGGTGTGCCGACTGGATCGGGCCGACATTGTCGCCGGGGCAGCAGGTGATCATGTCCCACCCGCCGTGCTTCTCAGCAGCGTTTGTAAAGGCCCGCTCGGCGATCAGCTTGCCCATGGAATAGCCCTGGCCGCGATCGGGCGTGCGCTTGGGGTTCATCTCGTCGGGATAGCGATCTTCATAAAAGACGGGCCTGCGTACGACTTCCTTCAGATCGACCTCTGAAATCACTGCGGCAATGCTCGACGTCACCACCACCCGGCCCACCGTCCCGGAATTGTTGATGCTGGCAATGATGTGATCGCAGACCTTGGCCACATAGGCTGGGTCCTCATAGCTGCTGACGTGCGAGATGTGCGCCACGCCATGGCAGCCCTTGAATATCTCATCAAAGCACCCGGCCTGATCGAGGTCAGCCGCATGCAACGTCAAACGCCCAGAGGCATAGCCCGGCATCGCCGTCAGGAACCCGGACCGTGCCGCGTCATCCACATTGCGCACGCAGGCCCGAACCCGATAGCCCTTGTCCAACAACAATCGCACAACCCATCCGCCCAGAAACCCGGCAGCGCCGGTAACTGCGATCGTGCCGCGTTTGGGGATGGGGGCCATGGTGAGGTGTCCTTTTCAGTCCGAAGGACGTTAGCGCCTCTGCACTGATTCGCCGCCCTTCATGACGAAGGCGGGATGTTGCAGAAGGGTGATGTCCTTCAACGGATCGCCCTTGACGCCGACCAGATCGCCATAGGCACCGACTTTGATTTGGCCGACGTCTTTGGACCAACCAAGGGCTTCGGCGGCGGTGATCGTTGCCGATTGCAAGGCCTGGAGCGGGGTGGCGCCCCACTGGGTCATAGTGACTAGCTGGTTGGCATTGGTGCCGTGGGGATAGACCCCGGCGTCGGAGGAGAAGATCATCTTGACCCCGGCTTTCAGAGCCTTCTGATAGTTTTGCCGCTGAATTAGCCCGATATCGCGGTCCTTTTGCATATTGGCTTCCAGCACGCCGTTCTTCTTGCCCTCGGCCTGGGTGTAGTCGGTGTTGTAGATATCCATCCCGAAATAGGCACCCTTCTGGACGGCTAGGCGGATGCCCTCATCGTCGACGAGACTGGCGTGCTCAATAGTGTCGACACCGGCCAGGATCGAGGCGCGGATGCCCGATGCGCCATGGGCGTGAGCGGCGACCTTCATGTCGGTGGCGTGGGCCTCATCGACGATGGCTTTGATTTCTTCGAACGTGAGTTGTTGCGCGCCCGGCGTGTCGCCGTGGCTGAAGACGCCGCCTGTAGCGCAGATCTTGATGACTTGCGCTCCGTATTTGTGCAGCTGACGCACCATCTTGCGGCCCTCATCGGGGCTGTCGATGACGGCATAACCCTTCTGGTTCATGGACGGCGGGAAGAAGGTAGAATCGCAGTGGCCGCCGGTGGAGCCGATGGCATAGGTGGCGGGGACGATGCGTGGCCCCTCGACAAAGCCGCCATCAATCGCCTGCATCAGACCAACATCATTGAAGTTGTCCGAGCCCACATTGCGGATGGTGGTGAAGCCGGCCTCCAGGGTGACCTTGGCATTGGCCGTCGAGATCACCGACCAGAAGGAGTCCGTAAACTCCAGAGCGTTGTACCCACTGAACAAGGGCGATGATGAGATGTGGGTGTGCATATCGATCAGACCGGGCAGCAGGGTCACCCCCGGCAGATCGACCCGCTCGGCTCCTGCGGGGACGGCATCGCCTTGATGGCCCACCGCAGTAATTCGACCATCGACGATGATCACCAGAGGCTTGTCGGCTTGCCGACCGGTGGCAACATCCACCAGCTTGTCAGCGGTGACAGCGACGGTTTTGGCTTGGGCAGTGGTGGCGAGCAGGGCGGTCGCAGCGGCAAGGACAATAAGGCGCATAAGGGACTCTTTATGTGAAATGCGAGACTCTAGGCTATCACGCCTGAGCCGTGCGTCGAGGCGCAATGGTGACAGAACCGCGTGGCTCGGCTATCGGAGCGCTCCAAACGATTGGGGGCAACGACCTTGAGCGAGAACGCCGAACAACAAGGATGGGCGACCGCCAAGACCTTGGCCGAGGCTCTACCCTACATCCAGCAGTATGACCGCGAGATCCTGGTGATCAAGTACGGCGGCCATGCCATGGGCCAGGAAGAGACGGCCAAGCTATTTGCCGCCGACTCGGTGTTGTTGAAACTGTTGGGTCTACACCCGGTCGTGGTGCATGGCGGTGGCCCGCAGATATCTCGAATGCTGGATCGGGCTGGCGTGAAGTCGACCTTTATCGATGGTCTGCGGGTGACCGACGAGGCCACTATGGAGGTCGCCGAGATGGTGCTGTCGGGTGCCATCAACAAGGAAATCGCCAACTGGATCACCCTGGCCGGGGCTGAGGCCGATGTCCGCGGGGTGGGTCTTTCGGGCAAGGACGCGCGGCTGATCACCGTCGAAAAGGTGAGCCGCACCAAGAAAGACCCCGACAGCCTGATCGAGCAAGCCGTCGACCTGGGCTTTGTTGGCGAACCCACCAAGATCGACCCGCAACTGATCTTACAGCTGATCCATGCCGATCACGACTATATCCCGGTGATCGCGCCTATCGGGGTGTCGGTTGAAGGCCAGACCTACAACATCAATGCCGACACGGTGGCGGGTGCCCTTGCCGGGGCACTAAAAGCCAAGCGGATGCTGCTGCTCACCGATGTGGCCGGGGTGTTAGGTGCCGACGGGCAATTGATCCGACAACTCACCGTGGCGCAGGCGCGAGAGGCTATGAGGTCTGGGGTCGCCTCCGGTGGCATGATCCCCAAGCTGGAAACCGCCATCGCTGCTGTTGAGGCTGGAGTTGAGGCTGTCGTCATCCTGGACGGTCGCCGCGCGCACGCCATGCTGGTGGAGCTTTTCACCGAGCACGGGTCGGGCACCTTGATCACCCGATGAGCGCGGACCTGACCCACATCGATACCTGGCTGTTTGATCTCGATAACACCCTTTATCCGGAAGAGTCAGGGTTCATGACCCAGGTCGAGGCCAAGATGACCGACTTCGTGGAGAGGGTGACCGGGTTGCCGAGCCCCGAGGCCTTTGCGTTGCAAAAGAAATACTATGCCGAGCATGGCCTGACTCTGACCGGCTTGATCCGCAACCACGGGACTGATCCCGCTGACTTTTTCGCTCTACATCACGACCTGTCCCTGGCCGCGTTAGCCCAGGACCCGGAACTATTGACAGCCCTGGCTCAACTGCCCGGACGCCGGCTCGTGTTCACCAATGCCGATGACAAGCATGCTGAGCGAGTCATGGCCCACCTGGGTTTGACCGATCTGTTTGATGACGTCTTCCACATCCATTCCTTCGGTTATGCCCCTAAGCCCGATCCCTTAGGATTTGAGCGGATGATCGAAGCCCATGGGATGGACCCGGCCGCCACTGCCTTTTTCGAAGACAGCGAGCGCAATCTGAAACCCGCCAAAGACGTGGCCATGACCACCGTGTTGGTGGGACCGCGCGCCATGGCTTCCACAGCCCCATTTGTGGACTACAAAACCCATAAGCTCGCGCCGTTTCTGAACGGTGCCCGCCTGAAAAGAGCCGCCTGATGTCAAACGACCTGCAATCCGTGATCGAAGCTGCCTGGGAGGCGCGCGACACGATCTCCACCTCTACCAAAGGCGCGGTGCGTGAGGCGGTGGAGGAGACCATCAGCGGCCTGGACTCTGGAGCCCTGAGGGTGGCCTCCCGGGGCGATGACGGCACCTGGACGACCCACCAATGGACCAAGCAGGCGATCCTGCTTTCCTTCCGGCTAAACGCCAACCAACTGATGGAGGCTGACCAACCCGGCCCCTACTGGGATAAGGTGCCGTCCAAGTTCACCGGCTGGGATGCGGCGCGGTTTGAGGCCGCAGGTCTGCGCGCTGTGCCCGGCTGTGTCGCGCGTCGTGGCAGTTTCATCGCGCGCAATGTGATCTTGATGCCCTCCTTCGTGAACATCGGAGCCTATGTGGATGAGGGCACCATGGTCGACGGCTGGGCCACGGTCGGCTCCTGTGCTCAAATCGGCAAGAACGTCCACATCAGTGGCGGGGCCGGGATCGGCGGGGTGCTGGAACCCCTGCAGGCGAACCCGACCATCATCGAGGACAACTGCTTCATCGGCGCGCGGTCGGAAGTGGCCGAGGGCGTGATCGTGCGCGAGGGCAGCGTGCTGTCCATGGGGGTCTATCTCACCTCCACGACGCCGATCGTGGACCGCAAGACAGGCGTCGTGATCACCGGGGAGGTGCCGCCCTTTTCGGTGCTGATGTCCGGGTCGCGGCCCAGCCCGCACGAGGGCATGCCGTCCACCTATTGCGCCGTGATCATGAAGACGGTGGACGCCCGCACGCGGTCCAAGACCTCAATCAATGAGTTGTTGCGTGATTGATCCGGTTGAACTCACTCGCGAACTGATCCGCCGTCCGTCCGTTACGCCGGCTGATGCAGGGGCGATGGATGTGGTGGAGCAGGCCCTGGCTGGTCTAGGCTTTGTCTGTCGGCGGATGAAGTTTGGAGAGATCGAGAACCTCTATGCGCGGTTCGGCACTGCGAGACCCAATCTCTGCTTTGCCGGGCACACTGATGTGGTGCCGGTAGGCGACGCGGCAGCCTGGAGCCAGGAGGCTTTCGGCGCGGAGATCGTTGACGGCGTGATCATCGGGCGCGGGGCCGCCGATATGAAGAGCGCGATTGCCGCCTTTGCCGCAGCCAGCGCCAAGGCCATCGGGGGGGGGGACGTCAAAGGCTCGCTCTCGTTCCTAATCACTGGGGATGAAGAAGGCGTCGCCACCCACGGCACCAAGATGGTGGTGGAAGCGCTCAAGGCTGAGGGCGAGATCATTGACCATTGCATCGTCGGCGAACCCAGCAGCTCTGAAGTCTTCGGCGACATGGTCAAGATCGGTCGGCGTGGCTCGATCAATGTGGAGCTGACGGTCGAGGGCATCCAGGGCCATGTGGCCTATCCGCACCGGGCGGCCAATCCGGTGCCGGTGCTGGTGGCTCTGTTAGGTCGGCTGGCTGAGACCGAACTTGATCAAGGTTTCCTGGGCTTCCAACCCTCCAACCTAGAGATCACCACCTTCGA
>JANLPK010000205.1:0-10771 GCA_031367205.1 Alphaproteobacteria bacterium | reverse complement strand
GTCTTGGTCGTGAGCCTGGGCCGATGTTGCGGCCATTGGCGCAGCAATTGAAGCGAGGGTTGCCAGAGTAAGGATCAAACGTTTCATGGCAGTATTCCTTTGCCTGTTTGTGTGGTTCTCGTCCTCCGGCCCCAATCTGCTTGAGCCTTGCTGAACTCGGACTGAACAGGAACGTCAGAATTGCAGGCGTTGGAGATCGCTCCGATATTAACCCCCTGGAAATGGACCTTTCCGGTGTATAAATGTTCATATTTCTTAGGGATTTGCGGAAAATCGACATGCTTTTCTCAGCTTAACTATATGTTTAGTAGAGAGCGCCTTTTCTGTCTCCACAAGGTTGGAAACGCGGGGTCCAGAAGGGAGCCTGGCCGACCAAGGAAGGGAATCGAAATCATGCTCGCGAGAGAAATTTCGAAATGTGAACTGCCTCTGCCGGGCCCTGAAGCCAGCGGTGACGAGCTGTTCAAGATGGGCTTGCTCTATTCCACGGGGCAAGGCGGCGCGCCGCTCGACCATGTCTCGGCGCATATGCTGTTCAATCTGGCTGCCATGCGCGGATCGTTAGAGGCGCGCGTCTATCGCAAAGAGCTGAGCGATGAGATGGCGTCGGATGAAGTGGCCGAAGCTCAACGTGCTGCCCGTGAGTGGCTCGCTCACGGCTGATGCCGACTTAGTTCCGTTTGGAACCCAGGGCGTAGCTGAATCCGAATTGGATCGGCGATAGGTCCCGGAAATACTGCTGCACAAACAGGCTGGCATTGGCCACGCCGCTCTTGGGCACATAGACGATATCGAAGCGGCGCAAAGGCACCAGGTCCGAAACGCCGGCTTTCAATCCGCGTTGCAGGTTCACCGTGCGAACCATGCCTTGGCCGTTCGGCCCGCGTCGCACGATGATCACTTGCTTGCGGTCGGCGGAATTGACGAAGTCGCCGGCCTGGATCACCGCCCGCAGCGCATCGCCGTCGCCGGTCAGATCATAGATCCCGGGGTTGCGGACTTCCCCCCCGACAAACACCTTCAACGGAGCCGCCTTCGGCGTGATATCGACAACAGGACGAAGCAACTGAGTCCCGTAGGCTTCGGCTAAGATCGCCTTCATATCCGAAATCGTCCGGTCAGCGGCCATGAAGGATCCGATGAGGGGGAGGGACACCCGACCGTCGGGTTGCACGATTACGGTTTTGGAAAGCTCCGGCGCAGTGGGCAGCGACACGTCCAATTCATCCCCAGGATAGAACCGGTAGGGCGGCTCATAGTCGCTCCAGCTGGCATAGGGGATATCGCGAAAGCTGCGCGTTTCGCTGGGCTCCGGTGACGGGGGCGCGGCGGACGCACAGGCTCCCAGTGTGAGCGTCAGAGTGCTCAAGCAGGTCAACAAAAGGGGCCGCAAAGGGATCATGCGCCAAAGGTTAAGGAGAATGGGTAATGAATCGTTAATCGTCGCCCGCCACCGTCTGGACCTAGCATCGAAAACAGCGAGTTGTCATGGGCGATATCAACGCGGGCTATTTGGGGTCGACAAGTCCCGGCACGCGGACCCGTGGCGGTGAGCCGGTCGGCTTCGATCCGGGCGATTTGATTGCTCGCGTCTGGCATGAACGTGGCTTGATGTTGTTGGTTTTCCTTGTTCTTTTTGTTGCGGGTCTCGGTGGAGCGCTGCTCTTGAAGCCGACCTTTCCGGCCTATTCCAGCGTTCTAGTCCGGCTCGGTCCCGAATATGTCTATGAGCCCCGATCCGGAGACGCGGCGCGCGGCGCTGTGCCTGATTCTGATCAGATGATTCAGGCTGAGACCGAGATTTTGGGGTCGGTACAACTAAAGCAGCGGGTGATTGCCAAGCTGGGCCTCTCGAAAATCTACCCGAAGCTCGGCGACAAATATGCGCGCGCGACGCCTGATCAGAAGAAAATCGTCATGGGCCAAGCGCTCCGCGCCATGGAGCAAGCGACCAAGACGGAAACCGCACCCGACGTGCCGATTATCAAGCTGAGCTTTGAGTCTCCCAACGCCCAGACCTCGGCCCTGGTATTGAACACGCTCTTAGAAGAATATCTGATCTACCGCCGCTCTGTTTTGGGTGACCCCGTTTCGCCGGCACTGGAGCAACAGCGCGCCGCGTTCCAAGGTCGGCTGACTCAGGCAGATCGCGCCTATCAGGATTTCCTTGCCGCCAATCGGATCGGTGATTTCGTGGCGGAGAAAGCCTCGCTCTCGCAAATCCAGATGCAGGTTGAACAACAGAAATTGCAGACGGCAGCTCAGCTTCAAGATCGTATTGGGCGTTTGGCTAACCTCTCCGGCGAACTGGTGCGGGTCTCGCCGGAGATCGGTCTCTACCGTGATGTCTCAAGTGCCGCCAACGACAAGCTGGCGACCCTGCGGGTTCAGAGGGAGGATCTGCTCTCCAGATACCGCAATGACGCCCGACCGGTTCAGGAGCTGGACGCGCAAATCTCCCAGCTGGAAGCGGGGATGTCTACCGGCAGGACCCACGGTGATGGAGCTAAGCGGTTCGGCGTCAACCCGGTCTACCAAACGGTTCAGACCGAAAAGATCCAACTGGGGGCCGAGGTCGCTGCACTTCGCCAGTCGCTGGCCGCTTTGAGCGCCCAATTGGATGAGCTTACCCAAAGACGCTTGAGATATGCTGAGCTTGAGCCCCAATTCCAAGCGCTCAGCCTCGACCGGGAGGTCTTGCAGGCCAATGTGCGGGACTTCACCGTCAAGGAAGAGCAGTCCAAGTCGGCCCAGGAAATTGCCACTAAGACCAGTGACAATATCCGCATCGTCAGCCGCGCGACTCCGCCGACCAAGGGCAAGAGCCTAAGGCGGCCGGTTGCTGCATTGGCCTTGGTCTTTGCGGCCTTTACCGCGCTCTGTGTTGGACTGTTGCGGGCCCTCCTGCGGGGCGGGGTTTCTACCCCACGCAGCGCCGAGCGGCTCTATGGTATGCCGGTCTTGGCCTCAGCAGGGGTCAAGTCTTGATCTAGGGCTTGGTTGTTCGCGTATTTCCCGCATCGATTTGCGGTTAGGTTGAACCCAGCGTGCGTGGCGATTCGAGACATGGTCGACCTAAATTCCGAGATGGCCGAACTCTGGGGATCGCTCAATGGCGCTAGGTCCGGCCCTGCGCGAGTGCTCCAAATTGTCTCAGCGCGTCGAGGTGAGGGCAGCTCCGTCGTCGCACGGGAACTCGCCTGCTATGTGGCCCGCCAAATGGGGCGATCGGTCTGGCTGGTCGATGTTGATCTGGGTGGTGTCGGACAGCATCAAGCGATCAAGGCCGACGCCGCGCGCTACGGCACGCTGGGGGAGCCGGTTTCGGCAACGCCGGACGGTTCGATGTTCCTCACGGTGCGACCGCCGATGCGCGGTGGGAACGGTCAGATTTGGCCTGCGTCACGGTTCGTAACGGCCAGCCGGGTGGGACAGGCAAAGTGGTGGGTCACGCGGTTTCGCAAGGAAGCGGTCCAGGACGGGCAGTCTCTGCACATTCTCCCGACGCCGGACTACTGGTCTGCGCTTAGTCGGCACACCGACCTGGTCATCATCGATACGCCGTCGGCGGACCGGTCACGCGCAAGTCTGACCTTGGCTCCCTTCGCCGATCAAACCGTCCTGGTGGTCGCTACCGACCAAGCCGACACGCAGGCTCCGCGTCGATTGAGTGAAGCTATTAGCCAAGCCGGCGGAACGGTCTCAGGGCTGTTCCTAAATCGGGTGACCGTTGAGGCTCCGAAGTTTCTCAAGGCCCTGGGCTTGTGACCACCTGGACCGAAGTCGGTCCTGTGCCGCGTAGGGTCGGCCCCTTGGGGCTTCTCGGCGGTGCAACCTTGGTCTTGGTGGTGCTCATCTTCAGCCAGGCTTGGGTCTTCCCGCTCTTGGGTGAGAAGGGGGATCCTTCCGCTAGCGGCCTAGTCCGCGCCCTGTTTATTCCGGCCTATCTCGGCGCTGCGGTGATGGTGGTGGGCGCGCCGGTGCGAACCCTTGGCGCAATGCTGCGTCAACCTTTGCTCATCCTGCTGATGGGCGTGGTCGGGGCTTCGGTGTTTTGGTCGGTGGAACCCGACCAAACTGTGCGGCGCGTGGTGGCCCTCTATGCGACGACCTTGGGCGGCGTGGCGTTGGCGGTGCGATGTCGCTGGTCCGAAATGGCCGAAATTCTGGCCAGCGCATTCGCAATCTTGGCGGTGATTTCCCTGATCTTACCGATCCTGATGCCCTCGATCGGCATTATGCACGAGATTTTCCCGGGTGCTTGGCGCGGGCCGTGGGTGGAGAAGAATCAACTGGGCGGCATTATGGGGCTGGGAGTCTGCATCTTTGCTGCCGCAGCCCTGCTCAATCCCTCGCGCGCAAAGATTTGGTGCGGTTTCGGCTTGCTCGCCTTCGCATTGATCCTGATGTCGACCTCAAAGACCTCCCTTGTGGCGGTATTGCTTGGACTGGGTGCACTGACCTTCGTGGTCTTGGTGCGCCAAGGACCAGTGATGGGGATCGCTACGACTTGGCTGGCCGTGCTGGCGATTATGATGATCGGCGGTTTCGCGTTCTTTGCTTCCGACGTCTTTCTGGACCTCCTGGGCAAGGACGCGACCCTGACGGGACGCACCAAGATTTGGGCAGCGATCATGCGTCGGATCGCGGAGCGTCCCTGGACGGGTTACGGATACGGTGCGGTCTGGGATGAGAAGGGCGCATGGGGACCTCTGGCCTGGATCGTCAAGGACGCCGGGTTCAAGCCGCAGCATGCGCACAATACTTGGCTGGAACAGTGGCTAGGGTTGGGCCTAGTGGGCCTCGGCGCATTTGGGTTGATGTATGCCCAGGCGATGTTTAGCGCCCTGCTGGCGGTGTACCGTCACAAGGGGGCCTATCTCGCCCTGCCGTTCCTAGTGGTCTACAGCCTGATGTCTTTGACCGAGAGTGTAGCGGTAACTTACAACGACTTCCGCTGGGTGATCTTCACGGCTATTGCCGTCAAGCTGGCTTGGCCGGATTCTAAATTAGAGGCCTAGGGACCGCGCAGCGTCACCGACGGTCATGATCTCAAAACCCGCACCCAGCGCCGAGTCGATCAGCGCACTCAGGGCTCTGGGCGTGCATCCCCAAGGCGACGGGTTCTCGCGAACATCGTGGGTGTAGAGGATCAACCAGGATTTCTCGGCTTCAGCTTGAGCCAGCCAGTGCCACGCAGCAGCTTCGCCATCTGGCCCCTCAATGCCGACCGAGGGGGCTTGGTTCATGTCGCAGTCTTGGTCGATCAGGCCGTGATGTAGACCGCGCAGGTTGGAAAACTTGGGGCCTAAGAGGCGTTTGGCATCGGCCGAGACATCACCGTATGGAAAGGCAAAGCTGGTTGGAGGTGGAATGCCCCAAGCCTCAAAGGTTTCTAGGCTGCGGGCGACATCGGCTGCGACTTCTGTGGCAGTCGCCCGTCCACAATCGAGGTGAGAATAGGTGTGGCAGGCGATCTCATGGCCGGCTTGCGACAGACGCCGATAGTCTTTGACGCCGGCACTGAGACCCATCGGAAGGTCTGCCCCGGCTAGCCCAGGAGAGACATAATAGGTTCCTCGCAGATTGCGACTTTCCAGAATCCTTGCGCCATTGATCGCAGCCGTCAGCGGCGCATCGTCGAAGGAAATCGACAGGATCGGTCGACCGGGTCGCAGGGGGAGGGGGCGACGATAGCGCAACCGGGCCCAGCGCCGCTTGGTCTTGCCAATGATTGAGCTGTCAGCGTGATAGGCCTGGGCGAAGTTGGTCATCACACGGCCTCGACGTAAAGCGCCGCGCGATAGAGCCGCATGGCGAACGCCCGGGTCTTGACGGGGGCGGGTTCAAAGAGGGCGAAGGCCTTCAGCCAAGGCCGCCAGGTGCCCAAGAGCGGCATGTGCTTCAAGGCTTGGGCAACCCGGTAACTGGGATAGGTCGAGACGACGGCGCGGTGCGCCACGACAACCCGGGCGAAATTGGCCGCCGACTGCTCATATTTCAAGGCGATCACTTCGGCGGTATCGAGGCCCAGATGGGTTGCGGTATTGTCCAGATGTAGGATCGGCCAGCGCCGCGCGACCCGCATACCCCATTCCACATCCTCCCAGCCCCAACCCTGAAAGCCTTCATCAAAGCGTTCGGTCTCAAATACGTCGCGCCGCACTAGGAGGTTGGAGGTGAACAGGTGTTTTTCAGGGGCCAGCCGTCGCGTCGCTGCCGGAAGACAGTCAGCATGCCCGGCCATAGCGTGATGCAGGGCTTGCTCACGCTTGAGGTCCACCTGATCCAGCGAGAATCCACCGAACGCCACGGGGGGATTGGCGTCCTGCGCCAGATTGACCCAGTTGCTTAGGAACTGCGGACTGTCAGGCAGCATATCGCTGTCCAGGAAGAGATAGCTGCCGGCCCGCGCGTGGCCGACCAGCCGGTTTCGCCCCTTGGCGCGGCCTTCATTGGTAGCCAAGGTGACGAGACGCGCGGCGATGGGCAGGATGCTGAGGCGCGCCTTTACCCGATCCGTCAGGGCTGCGTTGCTTGACCCGTCGTCCAGCACCACGATCTCGGCATTGGCGGGCTCTAGAGCCAAGGCCGCGAGCAGGCGGCAGGGGTCGTCGCCCTTGAACGGGATTAAGATCGAGAGGCTCGGCTTGGATTTCGCCCAGTGGGCGTTGTCGAACAGCTGATCGCTCATGCGAGGCTCGCGGATGGTTGGCGCCGCGCCCTAAGTAAATCTAGGCTCCGCGAGCGCAGCCCGCCTGCATCCATGGCGGCAACCAAGGTCAGATAAACCACGCCCCCGACGACGGATTTCAGCGCCAACTCCGCTAGGCCTTGGGTCGCAGGAAGCAGAAGGATCACCAAGGCCATGGCTAAACTGGCGCCCCCTGCCTGGGCCAGCGCCTTCCAGGGTACCGGCAATTGCAGAACACCGCGCCCCAGAACCGCTGAGGCCAATAGGCCCAAGCCATAGCTGAGCGGGGTGGCCCAAAGCGCGCCGTCGAGGCCAAACCTGGGGATCAGGATCAGGTTTAGCACCAGATTGGCCCCGGCCGGGACGAGCATCGCCACGAGCAGCAGGCGGGTACGTTTGCCGAGCGTGAAGGCCTGGTGGAAGTAGTGGGTGGTCAGGCCTGCCAAGATACCGCTGAGCGCGATCCAGGGGGTAACATGGGCAGCACCCGCCGCCAGCGGACCGCCGATCATCAGTCCGGCTAAGGGCCGCGCCACCAGAGCCAGGCCGACCGCTGCGGGCAGGGTGATCAGCGCCATCAACTGCGCCTGTTCCTTGGCGGCGGCCTGAAGGGCCGGCTTGCCGCCACGCTCCAGAGCCATGACGAGGGCCGGGCCGCCCGCAGCGCCTAGCCAGATGAACACCACGTCCAGGGTGCGGTTGGCGAGGCTGTAGCCTGCGTGATAGAGGCCCACCGCCTCTTGATTGAGAAAACTGGCCAGCAGGAACCGGTCGGTGCTGGAGAGCACCAGGGCCAGGATCAGCGACAGGGCCACTGGAACGCCATAGGCGGCGTGGGTCCGCACGCGCTCGGACTCCAACGGGGCTTGACTGGCCAAGCTAAGCTCCCGGCGAAACACGAAGGGCAGGGCGAACACGGCGGCTAATCCGGCCCCAATCAGCGGTGCAGCACCGCCGAGACCTCGCCAAGCCAAGACCGCGCCGATGCCAAAACCGCCCAAGGTCATGCCCATGTCCAGGCCCGCAGCCGAACTCACCTCACCGGCGGCACGACGGCGCTCCTGCGCCAGTTTCATCAGGGCGCGGGGCAGGGTTGCGCAAAGGCCGGCCAGCATCGCCACATGCAGGCCGACAGACACCGGCATCAAAGCCGCGACCAGGACCGATACGCCCAGAACCAACGTCAGGACGACCCAAGTGCGATAGATGGCCGAGGTATGGCGGTGCCCGCCGTCCTGCGCCTGCGACCCAGCCCAGAACCGGGCCATGGCGGCCTCATTCCAGGTGAAAATCAGCGTGTGCGCCAAGCTCATCACCGAGAGCCCCAGGGCATAATCGCCAAACTGTGCCGGGGTCAGCAGGCGGGTGAAGGTGACGATCGTGAGCAGACCCACAACCCCTTGCACCACATTGACCGGCAGATAGCCGAGCACGCCTCGCCAGAACATCGATTTCCCACCGCTACACTCTTGGGGGCAATCTAAGGGTGATCTATTGCGAACCCCTGAACAAACCGGTCAGCGAACGGCTTCAGAATCCCCGAGCAGGCAAGGGATTGTGATCAGCATGATCCAGATATCCAGCCAGAACGACTGGCGGTGGATATAGTCCACGTCCAGGGCCACGCGGGTCTGCACCAGCTCTGGTGTATCAATAGGGCCGCGTGATCCGTTGACAGCGGCCCAACCGGTCATGCCGGGCTTCATGCGATGGCGATGGGCATATCCGGCCACCAGACGCGAGCTCTCGACCTCGCCGGTCTTCATGCCGATCGCGTGGGGTCGGGGGCCGACCAGCGACATTTGACCTGACAGCACGTTGAAGATCTGCGGCAACTCGTCCAGCGACGTGCGGCGGATGATCCGGCCCACCCGGGTGACCCGGTCGTCGTTTGCACTGATTTGGCGATGCGCATGGGCGTCGGCGCTCTCGATCTTCATCGAGCGGAATTTCCAGACAGTGATCTCTTCGTTGTTGAACCCGTGGCGACGCTGGCGGAACAGGATCGGGCCGGGGCTGTCGAGCCGGATCGCAAAGGCCACCACCACCATAATCGGCAACGCGAACAACAGAGCCGTCACCCCAACCACCACGTCCTGCGCCCGTTTCAACGCGGCGCGGTACTGGTTCGACGGCGCGCCTGAGATCACCGCCAGGGGCGCGTCGGCGATCCGACCGATGGCGGCAGCTTCGTATTCGGCGTCCTGGCCGTCCAGCAACAGGGTGATCTCGTTGGGCAGCACGCTCAAGCGCTCAATCAGCTGCGCCACTCGTTCCCGCGCCGCGGCGGGCACGGATATGATGATGCGGTCCACCGAGGGCATAATCCGGTGGTCGAGCAGGGCCAGGGTGTTGCCCAGTACCGGCACCCCGGCAATGTTGGGCGGGCTACGGTCGGCACGGTCATCGAACAGGCCCAGGATATTGGCGTCGCGCCGCTCCAGGATCTTGCTGATCAGGCGCTCGGCAGCCCCGGTAGCCCCGACCACGACGATATTGGGGGTCAGCCGCCCGCTACCGCGCCAACGCCGCACCACAGACCACCAGATGGTATGCAGGGCGCTGACCAACAGCCAAGCCATGGGAGTCCAGACCTGTAGGGCATCGGTGACAGTCGCGACCGGCAAGACGGCCAACAGGCCTAGTGCCGCGATCGAGGTTCCGCAGGCGAAGGCCAGGGTCACCAGCGACAACTGCCGGACCAATCCGCGTCGCGCCGGAAGCCGGTAGCATCGAAACAGGAACAGGGTGGCCACCACCGCCATGCCGCAAATGCCGGACACGGCGGCGCTGGTCAGGCCGCCTAAGGTTTGGCTCATGACAATCGAAATCGCCAGGGTCAGGGCTGCGGCGTCCGCCGCCAGAAACTGATAGGTGACCTGCCGCATCGCCAACCTCAGGCGGGTCGGCGTCAGGGCGGCGGGCCGCAGGGGACCTCGGCGTTCCACATGAGCCGACGGCGATCCTGCATGATAGCCGCCGGTCGCGTCACGGGTGCGGCCCAGATCAAGCGTTGCGGTTTCATCAAGGGGCATGGCGCGGTGTCGGCTCGCTGGAATATACACTCCATCATGACGCGTTGGTCTGATCGCCCGGTTAACGCACCGCCCAATGCATGAGCGAACGCATTGTGGTCTTTCCCCCCGCAACGCCTTCGGCTAAGAGGGCGATCCCTTTGGGGTGCACAGGCTTTCGCAGATTCTGCGCGGGCAGGTGCAGCCTGATCGGACGGGAGACAACCCGGCAGAAATCAAGGTGACGTGGCCGAGTGGCTGAAGGCAACGGTTTGCTAAATCGTCATACGTGAAAGCGTATCCAGGGTTCGAATCCCTGCGTCACCGCCACCCTACGCCGAGGCTTCGGGTGGCAGGCCATCCTGCTTCGCGCAATGCGCTTCGCAGGATTTGCGCCTGAGCTTCGAACGAAGCAGGATGCCCTTCGAAGCTTTAGCGAAGGAGGGCAACCCCACCATCGCGCAATGCGCTTCGCAGGATTTGCGCCTGAGCTTCGAACGAAGCAGGATGTCCTTCGAAGCTTTAGCGAAGAAGGGCTATTCCTCTGCACTATGTCTATCTCATTGAGAGTATTCCCGCTGCCGGCCAGAGATATGTCGGTGTCACGACTGATTTGCGCCGACGATTGAGCGACCACGATGCTGGACGGTCAAAACACACCTCCAAATTCGCACCCTGGCGGTTGGTGACATACCTTGCGTTCAGCGATGGCCTGAAGGCGGCAGAGTTCGAAAAGTATCTGAAGTCTGGTTCCGGCCATGCCTTTGCAAGGAAACGGCTCTGGTAGCCCATCTCTCCCTCTTACCTTGGAAACCTACTTCAAGTCCGGCTCCGGCAAGGCGGTGGCGAAGAAGCGGTTTTGGTAGGGGTGAGGTTAGCTCGGGGGGACTGGGGACACCCCTCCGAATGTTGTACGTCTTTCGCCCATGAAACTCCGCCCCTATGCCCCCGCTGACCAAGCCGTCCTGGCTGATCTCTGGTTCGCGAGTTGGACATCTATCGGGCTTGAGTCGCCGGTGGTGACTAGGGCGGAGTTGGCAGCCCGCGTTCCTCGGGAGCTGGC
>JANLPK010000084.1:0-4120 GCA_031367205.1 Alphaproteobacteria bacterium | reverse complement strand
CGGGTCCAGAGGTGCTCCTTCAGCACGCCGTCCTTGTATTGCACCGGCATGGAATAGCCGGCGAAGGCGACCATCCGACCACCGGCCGCAATATGGGCATCGTAGAGTGGCGTGGTCTTCAAAGGGGCGTCGGGCAAGGTCGAACTCCGGCTGACGTGGCAGGCGCGCGCGGAGGGGTTCTCCGATCACACCCTGCCCCCGCTGTCCTTGGAACCTGAGAGATTTAGAGCAGCGCCAAGGCCACCCTTTGCTCCTTCGGCGAGCCTCCGAAGCGCAACGCGCGAAGGAGGCTGCTTTCCAGCGTTTATCAGCCTATCGCGGTCCGTTTGCCTGAGCGTTTCCGGGGCGGTTGCGCCTTCGGCTCCGAGCCTGAGGTAGACCCGATCTCTCCCGCGAGAGTCGGCGACAAGCCTGTTCGAAGCGGCGGAGGGAGTCAATGTCCGAACAGTGCGCGTCACATCTTTTCCGGAGCGGCGATCCCCAGCAGGTCGAGGGCCTGCTCCAATTGTCCAAGGGTCGTCGTCGCGAGCGCCAATCGAGACGCCCGCACCGCGGGCTCCGCCGGCAAGATCGGGCAGGCAGCGTAAAACTTCGAGAAGGTCTGAGCCAGCTTGAAGGCGTGGTCGGCCACGAAGTTGGGGGCCTTCTTCTCATAGGCATCGACCAAGGCTTGATCGAAGGCATCAAGCAGCAGCACCAAGTCACGTTCGGCCGGTTCGGAAATCGCGATAGGTCCAGGTGCGAACCCGGCCTCGGCTGCGCGCCGCAGTACCGATTTCACCCGCACGGCTTGATAGAGCAGATAAGGCCCGGTCTTGCCCTCGAAGCTCGAGAACCGGTCCAAATCGAACACATAAGACGTGCCGCGATAGTTCTGCAGGTCGGCAAACTTCAGCGCCGCCACCGCCACCATCTGGGCTGTGGCCTCAAAAACCGCAGGGTCAAGCTCCGCGCCCAATTCGGCCTCACGCAATCGCTCGCGGGCCTTGTCGCGGGTCATTTCGATGAGGTCATTGAGCTTCAGCACCCCGCCCTCGCGGGTCTTGAACGGTTTGCCGTCCGTGCCGTTCATGGTGCCAAAGCCTATATGCTCCAGCCCGCCGGGCTGGACAAATCCCGCCAACTCAGCCGCCCGGAACACGATCTCGAAGTGGTCGGCCTGCCGTTGATCCACCGCATAGAGCACCAGATGCGGGTCAAAGCTACGCTTGCGATCCAACACCGTCGCCAGATCGGTGGTGCCGTACATGGCCGAACCTTGAGACGACACCACCAGCAAGGGCGGCAAGTCGCGCTTATCGCCCTGGCGTGCCACCCGAATGATCCGCGCACCTTGGTCGTCCACCAACAGGCCCTTGGCATCCAGCTCGGCGACCATTGGATTGATCAGATCCTCGACATCACTCTCGCCCTTCCAGAGGTCGAAATCCACGCCGAGCGCATGAAAATCCCGCTCCAGCGCGACACGGGTCACGACGTGGAAATGCCGCCACAGCAGGAAGTAGCCCGGCGTGCGATCCTGTAACTCAGCGGTGATCTTTCGGGCTCGGTCGCGGTAGTCGTCGTCGGTTTTGCCGCGCGCGGCAGCCTCGGGATAAAGCCGATCGAGGTCGGCCAAACTGACCTTGTCGCAGAGGTTGAACGCATGCGCTTCCTCTGCCGCCGTCGGCGCAGAAGGCTTGGCATTCAACGCCGCAACCAATTCAGCAATCTGCGGCTGCTCATCCATAACCGCGCCGATCAGCAGGCCCATCTGATAGCCCCAGTCGCCGAAGTGGGCATCTCCCAACACCTCGTCACCCCGGAACCGGTAGATGCGCTTGACCGACTCGCCGATGATCGAGGAGCGCAGGTGCCCCACATGCATGGGCTTGGCCACATTGGGGCCGGCATAGTCGATCAAGACCCGACGCTGGGTCTCCACCAAACCGGCGCCAAAGCGCGGATCTGCAGCGATCTCATTGGCGCGCTCTGACAGGGTTGCATCTGAAACTCGGATATTGATGAACCCCGGTCCAGCGATTTCGACGGAAGCTAGGCTGGTGTCATTAGCCAGCGCCGCAGCGATGCTGGTCGCAATCTCGCGGGGGTTCCGCCCGGCGGCTTTGGCAGCGGGTAGGGCCCCATTGCATTGAAAGTCTGCCAAATCGGGACGATCAGACGGTGTTACCCGACCAAGGTTCGTCGGTAACCCGACAGCTGCAAACGCGTTTCCGACGGCCTCACTCAAGCCGGCTTTCAGATCGCTCATCTGGGGGTCGAGGGCCCGGCCGCCGCGACTGCCCCGGCGTTCAGGCGGAACCGTTTTCCCTGGCGATTGAATTCTGCCATTTGCGGGGTCACGTCAAAACCGATCAAGACTTCGAAGTTCGATCCGGAGGTGGTCAGGTTGGCGCGCGGGATCGTCACCTGACCCAGATCTTCGGTGACATAGACTCGGTCTTGGCCGGGCGCGAACTTCACCGGCAGATCAAAATAGGCCTTCTCAATCACTGACGAATTGCGGCGCGTCACCGCCACCCAATAGCGATACTTCTTGTTCAACCCTTCCGCCTGCGGCCCACGCCCCAGTTCGAACAGCACCTCAATCTGCACGGTGATCGGCTGATCGTTCTTATAGGCGCAGCCCGCCGATATGCTCTGGATCTCGCCGGTAAAGCCCACATTGGCCGAGGCCTCGCGCCCTTCCTTGAACTCCACATATCGCCCGGCGTCATAGAGCACCTTCACATAGGGGCACGGTCCGGCATTGCGCAGTTGCTGCAACGGGGCCTGTGTGTCGCCCCAGTCGGCGTCGCGTTTGCGCTTCTTGGCCTGGTCCTGCTCTTCCTTCTGCTGGTCGCTGGGGCGTCGGCCCTGAGCAGTGGCTGTCATAGGCAAGGTGGCAGCAGTGGCCAGCAGAGCAGCGGCAATTAATAGGGAACGGCGCATGGGGTCGTCCAAACAAAAGTCAGAGGCGAGCAAGCTCGGGATGAGCCTCTACTAATGTCTATCGACTGTGGCCGCAACGCGGCTAGCGGTTGCGGCGCAGAAGACTTAGTTTGCGCCGATGGCTGATGACCTTTCCCCACGCCGACCGATGAAGGTCTTGCTCGCCACCCCGCGCGGCTTTTGTGCCGGTGTGGACCGCGCCATCCAGATCGTCGAGCGCGCCATCGAGAAATACGGCGCGCCAGTCTATGTGCGTCACGAGATCGTCCATAACCGCCACGTGGTTGATCGGCTAAAGGCGCTGGGGGCTATCTTCGTAGAAGAACTGGCCGAGTGCCCCACCGACCGCCCGGTCGTGTTCTCCGCCCACGGCGTACCCAAAAACGTGCCCGCGGAGGCCAAATCCCGCCAGATGCTCTATCTCGACGCCACCTGCCCCCTGGTCTCCAAGGTGCATGTTGAGGCAGGCCGCCACTATGACGCTGGCCGCGAGATCGTGCTGATCGGCCATGCTGGGCACCCCGAAGTGGTCGGCACCATGGGCCAACTGCCGCAAGGCGCAGTCGCCCTCATCGAGACCGTCGCCGACGCCAACGCCTTCACACCCCGCGACCCGGCCAATATCGCCTTCGTCACCCAGACCACGCTGTCAGTGGACGACACCGCCGAAATCGTCGCGGCCCTGCGCGTCCGCTTCCCGGCCATTGCTGCGCCGCACAAGGAAGACATCTGCTACGCCACCACCAACCGCCAAGACGCGGTCAAGGCCATGGCGGCGGGCAGCGACATCGTGTTGGTCATCGGCTCGGCCAACTCCTCCAACTCCGTGCGCCTCGTCGAAGTCGCCAAACGCGAGGGCGTGCGCGAAGCTTACCTCATCGACGATGCCACCCACCTGGACCTCGCCTGGCTCGACACTGCCGCCACCGTCGGCGTCACCGCCGGTGCCTCAGCCCCCGAAGTCCTCGTCCAAGGCGTGATCGACAAGATCGCGGCGGCCTATGACGTGACCGTGCAAGAAGTCGAAACCGCCCGCGAGACCGTCAGCTTCAAACTGCCCGGGGTGTTGGTGGATTAGGGGAACGACCTTGCCCCCAGCGCCACACCCCAGCTAGGGTCGCCGCCACGCCATGACCGATATCTTCATCTCCTATGCCCGCTCCACGGCGGACCAAGCCCATAAGGTGGC
>JANLPK010000043.1:0-4342 GCA_031367205.1 Alphaproteobacteria bacterium | reverse complement strand
CCAGCGTGCTAGGCCCGCCTTGGCGTTCCCAAGCTCAACGCAAAGGGCCCAACCCGCATCGGCGAGACCCCAGAACACCCGGCTTCCAGCGCGCAGCGCAAAGACCTGCGGGGAAATGTCCTCCCAGGCCGAAATCTCAATCGATCGTTCCAACACGCGATCCATGCGGGTGTTTGAGTCTTGATCCGGGTCTGGTCGTCAAGCCAAAACCGCAATCTGGCGATGTTGGTGGTTCAACTTAGGTTCCTGGTCGAACCTCTATGGTCACATGGCTTAGGCCAGCCAAGTCGTTTAAACGCCCATGATAGCTAGCGACCGGCAAGGGCTCGGCGTGGCTCAGGACAACAATAGCCGCGTGATGCCCCGGTCCCAGGCGCCAGAGGTGAAGATCCAGGATCTTGGCTCCCATCGCCTCCAGGCGACCTCGCACTTCGGCGGTCAATTGCGGCGAGGGATTGAGATCTAACAGCACAGCGCCAGATCGCCTCAGCAGGCTCCAGGCAAACTGCGCCACCAGCCCAGCCCCGATGATCCCCGCGATGGGGTCGGCCCAACGCCAACCCAAATATCGGCCGGCGAGCAGAGCGGCGATGGTCAGCACCGCGATAACCGCATCGGCGGTCAAATGCAGGTGCGCGGCGCTTAGGTTCATGTCGCCGTCGCGGTCATGGGCGTACCGCGATACCGGTCGCAGTAGCCAGACACAGACCAGATTAATCGCCAAGCTCGCAGCGGCCAACTCCAAAGCACCTTCATAGAGGACTGGTTCTGGGGCCATCAAACCGCGCAGGCTTTCCGACGCAATGACCAAAGCGGTGATGGCCAGCACCACTGCATTCGCAAATCCAGCTAGATAGCCGACCTTGCCAGCGCCAAATGCAAACCGGTGATCACCGGCATAGGCCCGCGCCACGCGGTAAGACGCTGCCGCTGCAACCAACACCGCGACGTGGGCGGCCATGTGCACGCCATTGGCTACCAGGGCGATCGAGTGGAAAAGAGTCCCGCCGACGATCTGACCCACCAAGGTGACAAGGCAAATACCCGCGACAATCCACGTGCGGCGTTCATTGCGCCGGTGGTCGGCCCCCAAATAGGTGCCGTCGCCGCGAAAGGCATCAATCGGAGATGGTGGGATGTCGGGCACGCAAGGCTCTGGAAAGATAAAGGGACAAGCGTTATTATATAACACTCGCTCGGGATCAAGCTGATCTCGTTAGCCCCTTGCCATGCACCCTTAGAATGACGAGATGTTTGCCATGACCCAGAAAACACCCGTCACCGTACTTACCGGCTATCTTGGGGCCGGTAAGACAACGCTTCTCAACCGAATTCTCACCGAGGATCATGGCAAACGCTATGCCGTTATCGTCAACGAATTTGGCGAGGTCGGCATCGACAATGATCTGATCGTTGGGGCCGACGAAGAAGTCTTTGAGATGAACAACGGCTGTGTCTGCTGCACGGTGCGCGGCGATCTCATCCGCGTGCTGTCGGGCCTGATGAAGCGGAAGGGCGGCTTTGACGCTATTATCGTGGAGACCACTGGCCTGGCCGACCCTGGTCCCGTAGCTCAAACCTTCTTTGTGGATGACGATGTCCGCGCCAAGACCCAGCTCGACAGCGTCACCACCGTGGTCGATGCCATGCACCTGCCACTTCGCTTGGCCGACTCCAAGGAAGCCGTCGAGCAAATCGCTTTTGCCGACCAGATCGTCCTCAACAAGACCGACTTGGTCACTGAACATCAATTGCGCGACGTCGAGGCCCGGATACGCCGGATCAACCCGCTTGCACCCATTCACCGGGCCGAGCGCTCTAACGTACCCCTGGACAAAATTCTGGGACGCGGCGGCTTTGACCTTGAGCGGATCACCGATATCCAGCCCGAGTTCCTGAATCCCGCCCATGGCGAGGCGGGCCATGTCCACGACGAAGACTGTGATGATGATCATAGTCACCATGGGCACGATCACCACCATGCCCATGATCATGCTGCTGAGGCTGGAATTCGAGGCATATCTCTGGTCTTCGACAAGCCGCTCAACGGCAATCGGGTCACCGCTTGGCTCAATGACATCCTCCAGGCCCAAGGCCCCGATATTTTGCGCGCCAAGGGGATTTTGGATGTTGCCGGCGAAGATCGCCGCTTGGTCTTCCAAGCCGTGCACATGATCTTAGAAGGTGATTTCCAGCGCGCTTGGAAGCCCGAAGACATCCGCAATTCGCGCATGGTGTTCATTGGTCGTAATCTCGACGAGGCCGCCCTACGCACAGGCTTTGAGGCCTGCGCCGCCTAAACCCAGCCAAGAAAAAGCCCGCCTGGATGTCTCCGGGCGGGCCATCTCAATTTCAGCTTGAAGCGCTTAGAGCTCTTCGTTGATCAGCGCGACCTGGAAGTAGCCGTTCCCCTGCAGGGTGTTCATCACCCGCATGAAGTCGCCATACCGAACGGTCCGGTCAGCGCGAATATAGACGCGCTCTTCGGTCGGGTTGGGCTTGTTCAGTTCTTTGGCCAGATCGGCCGAGAGCGTGTCAACGGTGGTCGGCACTTCGCCGATGAAGACCCCGCCATTGCCCTGGATGTTTATCACGGTCGGCTCTTCAATCTTGGCGCCCGGCGGCGGCGGAATGGCCGGCGGCAGGTCTAGCTTGATCGAAACCGTCGCAGCGGGAATCGACACCATGAAGATGATAAGGAGCACCAACATCACGTCCACAAAGGGCGTAACATTGATGTCGCTGTTCTGGCCGAGGTCGAACCTGCCGCCGCCCCCACCGCCCAGCTTCGCACCCATATGAATATCCTTCCCTTGAGAGTGCTCATTGGCACCCGTCGAATGTCGGCCACACCCTTCGCCAATCAAATCGAGATTGTAAAGCCCCAACCCGCAGACTCATGGCCCTAGCTGCACCAACCCCTCGCCAAGCGCGTATTTCCCCGGCTATGGAAACGCCATGAGCCTAAATTTTGATGCCTATGTCACCACAGCGCTGTTCGACCGAACAAAAACTGCCGTCTTTGCGCTTGGCGACGGCACAGTCCGGTTTGAAGGCGGCGAGGTTCTCCAAGCCCATACGGGTGCCGTACTGTCAGCTACAGCTCACCCCATGGCCGACGGGGTCATTACCGGCGGGGATGATGGTCGGCTAGTCTGGGTAAGGCCATCTGGTGCCGAAGAGCTCGCCAACATTCCCGGCCGCTGGATCGACGCCGTCGCCGCCAGTTCAGAGTCGCGACTGGTCGCCTTCGCTGCTGGCCGAGATGTCCATGTCCGCGACCTCAGCGACCCGGCCTTCACCCGCACCTTCGCCCACGACAAATCCGTCTCCGACCTCGCCTTCGACCCCAAGGGCCGTCGCCTCGCCAGCGCCACCTATGGCGGGGCCTGGCTGTGGTACGCCCGCATCGCTGAGCAGAAAGCCCAAATCTTGAAATGGGCTGGCAGTCATGTGGCTCTGGCCTGGAGCCCGGATGGCAAGTTCCTGATGAGCGCCATGCAGGAAAATCAACTCCATGGCTGGCGCGTTGCCGATGAAAAGAACCTGAAAATGGGCGGCTATCCGGCCAAGGTCAAAAGCCTGACCTTTCTGGCCAAGGGCGCGATGCTTGCTACCTCGGGGGCCAACGGCGCGGTCATCTGGCCCTTTGCCGGTCCCGCCGGACCCCTGGGCAAACAGGCCGCCGAGATCGGCTTTGATCAGTCGGCCATGGTCACCCGTGTGGCCGCGACGCCCTTGACCAACCGCATTGCCGCTGGCCTCGACGACGGTCGCGTCTGGATCTGCGATCTCACCGACCAAAAGATCGACATGATCAAGGCTGAGAAAGGCACCGCGATCAGCGCCCTGTGCCTAACACCAGATGGAAAAAGGCTAGCCTGGGGCGATGAAGACGGCGGGGCAGGGGTCGTCGACCTGAGCTGAACCGCCTCGGAAGATGTACCTAGTCGAAGCCGCGTAACTCCGCCCAGGTTTCCAGAGGGTCCCGCGCTGAACTCCACCCATTGATCGCCGCGTCGGGGTCGCGCCAGCCCAGTGCCATGCCTGAAAACACCATGTGATCCTCCGGCAACCCCAGGGCCTTGGCCAGGGTCTGCGGATACCGCGCCCAATATTCCTGGGCGCAGGTGTCCAGCCCCTGTTCCACGGCCAGCAACATCACCGTCTGCATATACATGCCCAGGTCAGACCACTGGGGTGGGCCAAGCTTGCGATCCAGGCAGAAGAACAGCCCGACTGGCGCGCCAAACAACTCGCCGTTTCGCGCCAACTGGCGCAGCCGGGCAGGCTTGTCGTCACGACCCAGACCAATCGAGGCATAGAGCTCCTCGCCGTTCTG
>JANLPK010000039.1:0-2382 GCA_031367205.1 Alphaproteobacteria bacterium | reverse complement strand
ACCCAGGTGCGCGAGCTGGGCGGCGAGGTGATGATCGTCTCGTCAGACAAGGACCTGATGCAACTGATCGGGCCCAGGGTTTCCATGCTCGACACCATGAAGAACCTGAAGATCGGCCCCGATCAGGTGTTTGAGAAATTCGGCGTCTATCCCGACAAGGTCGTCGAGGTTCAGGCGCTGTGCGGCGACACTGCCGACAATGTGCCCGGCGCGCCCGGCATCGGCATCAAGACCGCGGCCCTGCTGATCAATGAATACGGTGATCTGGAAACCCTGCTGGCCCGGGCCGGTGAGATCAAGCAGGACAAGCGCCGCCAGACCCTGATCGACTTTGCTGACCAGATTCGACTGTCACGGCAGCTGGTGCAGCTGGACATCAACACCCCCCTGCCCGCCCCGCTCGAGGAGCTTAGGGTCAATGATCCCGACCCGACCACCCTGTCGGACTTCTTGGAGCTGATGGAGCTGCGCAGTCTAGGCCGCCGGATCAGCGGCGGCGGCACGCCTAGCGCCACCGCCCACACCCTGGCTGCCCCACACGGCAACCCCATCGCCAACCCTGTCGCGACGACAGCCGAAACCGCACCCATCGACACTTCGAAATATGATTGCGTCCGTGATCTTCCCAGCCTGGAGGCCTGGATCACCAAGTGCCGCGCTGCCGGGATCATTGCCTTCGATACCGAGACCGACGCCCTCTCCTCGGCCAATGCGGGGCTGGTCGGGGTGTCCTTAGCCGTCGCGCCCGGTGAGGCCTGCTACATTCCGCTCGGCCATGAGCCGGAGGGCGGATTAGCCTTCGACGCTCCGGCAGACCTCACCCAAATCCCCATGGCCGACGCTATGGCGGCCCTGAAGCCCCTGCTGGAAGACCCTTCGGTCCTCAAGGTCGCCCAGAACGCCAAATACGATATGGCGGTGCTGTCGCGCTACGGGATCGAGGTTGGCCCCATCGAAGACACCATGCTGATCAGCTACGTGCTGGAGGCCGGCCTGCACAAGAGCCACGGCATGGACGAGCTGTCCAAGCGCTGGCTGGGCCACGAGCCGATTTCTTTCAAACAAGTGGCCGGCACCGGCAAGGCGCAAAAGAGCTTCAAGCATGTGGCCCTAGAGCCCGCCACCACCTATGCCGCCGAAGACGCCGATGTGACCCTGCGGCTCTACAACATCCTGCGTCCGCGCCTTCAGAAGGAAGGGCTGCTCACCGTCTATGAGACCCTAGAGCGGCCCATGCCCAAGGTCCTGGCAGGCATGGAGAATGCCGGGATCAAGGTCGATCCGGACCAACTGGCTAGGCTCTCCCACGACTTCTCTCTGCGGATGATCGAGCTGGAGGCCCAGGCCCACGAACTGGCCGGTCACCCGTTTAATCTGGGCAGCCCCAAACAGGTGGGCGACGTGCTCTATGGCGAGATGGGCATGGCGTCCAAGCGCACCACCGCCACCGGTGCCCAGGGCACTGATGCCTCGGTGCTGGAGGACTTAGCTGCTTTAGGCCACGAATTGCCGCGCGTCTTGCTCGATTGGCGTCAGCTCTCCAAACTCAAGGGCACCTATACCGACAATCTGGTGGCCGCTATCGCGCCGCGCACCGGCCGGGTCCACACCTCCTACGCCCTGGCGTCGACCACCACCGGTCGCCTCTCCTCCAACGACCCCAACCTGCAGAACATACCCGTGCGCACGGCAGAGGGTCGCAAGATCCGCCAAGCCTTTATCGCTGCGCCCGGCAAGGTTTTGATCAGCGCCGACTACAGCCAGATCGAGCTGCGCCTCCTGGCCCATATCGGCGATATCCCGCAGCTCAAGGCCGCCTTCGCCCAGGGCTTAGACATTCACGCCTCGACCGCCTCGGAGATGTTCGGCGTGCCTATTGAGGGCATGCCCGCAGAGACTCGCCGCCGCGCCAAGGCGATCAATTTTGGCATTGTCTACGGCATCTCGGCCTTTGGCTTGGCCAACCAACTCTCGATCCCGCAAGACGAGGCTGGGGCCTATATCAAGACCTATTTCGAGCGCTTCCCCGGCATCCGCGCCTATATGGACGAGATCAAACACGCCGCGCGATCTCAGGGTTTCGTCACCACCATCTTTGGCCGCAAGGTCAATATCCCAGCCGTCCATTCCAAGAGCCAAGCCGAGCGCGCCTTTGGCGACCGCGCCGCCATCAATGCCCCGATCCAGGGCGCAGCTGCGGACGTCATCCGTCGCGCCATGATCCGCATGCCAGCCGCCCTTGAGGCAGCAGGTTTGCAGGCCAAGATGCTGCTGCAGGTTCACGACGAATTGGTGTTCGAAGCGCCGGAGGCCGAGGCCGATGAGCTGATCAAGGTGGCCAAGCGCGTTATGGAGCGTGCGGCAGAGCCCGCCGTGGCGATC
>JANLPK010000033.1:0-49397 GCA_031367205.1 Alphaproteobacteria bacterium | reverse complement strand
GCCGCGATTGGCCTATTCAATCGCCATAGTCCGCGCTTGGTGGCCACGCTGATTGCGCAGGATGCGGCGGCGCAGGAGCGCTTCCACGCGGCCATCGACGCCCCTTTCACGGGCGACGGGTTCACCCGATGGGTCGATGGCCAATATGCCCTCAATCGCCCTGAGCTTGGGCTCTCTAACTGGGAGAATGGTCGACTGTTCGCGCGCGGGGCGGTCTTGGCCGGTGATGGGGTGTTCACCGTGCAAACTCGCGTCCGCCAGGATGACCTAGACCTCGACCGCAACCCTGCGACAGCTAAGCGCCTGACCTGATGGGCATGTGGTTTGCTGGTCCTGCGCGACGTGTTCCAGCCGCCGGACGACCGGCCACCCTGCGCCTGGGCTTCTCGCTCAGCCCCGGCATGAAGGTCGGGCTCTATGGCGGATCGTTCAATCCGGCCCATGAAGGTCATGCCCACGTGGCCGAAACCGCCCGACGCAAGTTGGGGCTCGACCGGGTAATCTGGTTGGTTTCGCCACAGAACCCTTTGAAGTCGCGACAGGAAACCGCCAGTCAGGCGCAGCGCATGGCCGGTGCGCGGCGGTTTGCCCACGGGCCGACGATGATCGTGGCTGATGCAGAACGGCGCATCGGCACGCAGTATACCATCGACACCTTGCGGGTGTTGAAGGGGCGGTTTCCGGGTGTGAAGTTCGTGTGGATCATGGGGGCCGACAGCCTGGCAACTTTCCACCGTTGGCGGGGCTGGACCCAGATCATGGCGGGCATTCCGGTGGCAGTGGTGTCGAGGCCTTGGATCTCATTGAAGAGCAGGTCGTCACCGGCCGCGCGGCGATTTTCCCACGCGCGGATATCGGCCAGTCGCGCGCCGCTGATGCCCGGCTTGAAGCCTCCAGCTTGGGTTTTCCTGACCGGTCCGCTGAACTTTCAATCCTCGACGGTGCTGCGCGAACGCATGCGTGGCGGCAAGGGCTGACGAAATCCATATTCCGTGCTATGGAGAGCTTTGAGCGAGGCAACAAAGGAGCGACCCCGCTGAGCCCTGACCCTGCGCCTAGAGCGCAAACCGCAAAGGTTTCCGACCCTAGCGACCCCCAGCAACGGATATCGGCGCTGGAAGATATGATCTTGGCCCGTCTGGATGACGATCAAGCCCAAGATGTGGTTTTCATCGACCTTAAAGGCAAAAGCGCTGTGGCAGACGCCCTGGTGGTGGCCTCCGGGCGTTCGCACCGTCATGTCGGAGCCATCGCCGATCACCTGCTGCGAGCCTTGAAAGACATGGGCTACGGCAAGGTACGTGTGGAAGGCATGCCGCACTGCGACTGGGTGCTGATCGACACCGGAGACATCATCATTCACCTGTTTCGGCCGGAAGTTCGAACCTTCTACAATATCGAAAAGATTTGGTCGGTGGACGCCCCCACCCACATCGCCTTCAGTTGAGACTAACGATCCTGGCGGTTGGGCGACTGGCGCCTTCGCCGGAGACGCAATTGGTCAAGCTCTACGTGGATCGCGCGACCGCAAGCGGACGCTCCCTGGGGCTGGGGCCTGTTGAGGTGATCGAAGTCGATGCGAAGAAGCCGGGCAAGGCCGCTGAAGCCCTGGTTCTTACGCCGCATCTCGCCAACGCCTATGTGGTGGCTTGCGATGAGCATGGTGCCGCCAGATCGTCGCGAGAGTTTGCCGCCGAGATTGCCAAGCTGCGCGACGATGGCCAGCGCCGCTTGGTGTTCGTGATCGGCGGAGCCGACGGTCTGGATCCTTCGGTATTGAGCGCCGCCAACAGCAAACTCGCATTTGGGCCGCAGACTTGGCCGCATGCCTTGGTGCGGGCTATGTTGGCCGAACAGGTTTACCGCGCCGTGACCATATTGGCGGGAGGTCCCTATCATCGCGACTGAGCCCCCGCGCGACGCGACACGATACGGGCTCGCAGGCTTGCTGGTCTTGGGCATCGTCGCCAGCGCCAATGCCCAAGGTGATGAGGAGACTCTGGCAAGGCTAAACTCAAGCGAGGTTGCGCTCAGTGTCCGCCAAGGCGAGAACCTCAACCACCTGTCGCACCTTTTGACCGTTCTGATGCGGTTTCGCAGCGATCCACCGCCCGCTCTCTTGGTCAGTCCGCGTGACGCTACCCGTGCGGTTCGCGCTGCCATACTGGTCAAGGCCATTACTCCTGCGCTGCAGGCGCGGGCCAAAGCCTATGCCAAGGAAGCCAAAGAGATCGCCCGGCAGCGACGGTTGGCCGCGGCGGCCGATGCCACGGAATTCTCGGCGCAGAGTGATCTGGCTGAGGACGTCGCTTCAAACCCGCTGTTAGAGCCCGCGCGCCAGGCATTGGTTCCACCACAGTCGCTCATCCCTCCGGTGGCCGGGTCGGTGCTGCATAGATTCGGAGACACCCTGACCGATGGGGGACGCGCCAACGGCCTGACCTTCCTGACGACCGCCAAGGCACCGGTAACATCGCCCTGCGCGGGCCAAGTCCAGTATGCGGGACCCGTTAAGGGTTGGGGGGTAATTCTGATCTTGAGAATGGCCGGCGGATACCATCTGGTGTTGGCCGGGCTGGATCACGTTACGGTCTCGGCAGGGCAAGCGGTGGTTGCTGGGGCTGCCGTCGGGGCTGCAGGTGACGGCGGACCTAAGGCGATCTATCTGGAGGTTCGTGCGGGCGCAGATCCGGTGGATCCCAGCCGTTGGTTGAAGTCGGGGCCGACGCGGCCGAATACATAAAGGGTGGCGACCAATTTTCGCCGCAAGAACAGTCTAGGGTCGTCGTATGAAGAAGTATCTGATTGTCGGGGTTTCGGCCTTTGTGCTTGGGGCTGGGTCGATGGCCTATCTCAGTCAGCAGGCGATGGCGTCGGCGCAGCCGCGCGCCAAGACCTACCGGATGCTGGAATTGTTCGGCGACGTGCTCGACACGGTCGAGCGTCAGTACGTCACCGAAGTCGACGACAAGAAGCTGATCGAAGCCGCCATTGACGGCATGCTGACCTCGCTGGACCCGCACTCCAACTATCTGAACCCCGAGGGGTTTGATGACCTGCGCGATCTGTCTCGTGGGGAGTATGGCGGCCTTGGCATCGAGATCACCGGCGAAGACGGGGTGGTCAAGGTCATCTCGCCTATGGACGGCACTCCGGCATTCCGGGCCGGGATCAAGGCCGGTGACTTCATCACCGGCGTGAATGGCGACAGCGTGATCGGCCTATCGGTCAGCGAAGCGGTCAAGTTGATGCGCGGCAAGCCGGGCGAGCCTGTTACCCTGACCATCGCGCGCGAAAAAACCGATGCCTTTGACGTGAAGCTGGTGCGCGAAGTCATCAAGACCAAGTCAGCCGTGGGCCGGATGGAGGGCGACTACGGCTATCTGCGAGTTTCGGCCTTCAACGAGAAGACCACCGATGAGGCCAGCGCTGCGATCACCGACCTCAAGACAAAGAACCCCGCGATGAAGGGGCTCATCCTAGACCTTCGCAACAATCCGGGCGGTCTGCTGGACCAGGCTGTGGGCATTTCTGACCTGTTCCTTGAGGGTGGCGAGATCGTGTCTCAGCGCGGTCGCGATCCGCGGGATATCGAGCGCTACAATGCTAAACCCGGTGACGCTATCGCGGGTCTGCCGCTGGTTGTGTTGATCAATTCCGGATCGGCGTCAGCGTCAGAAATCGTGGCCGGAGCCCTGCAAGATCGCAAGCGCGGCGAATTGGTCGGCCTGACCAGTTTCGGTAAGGGCTCAGTTCAGACGGTGATCCCGCTGCGCGGCGGCGCGGACGGGGCGCTGAAGCTGACCACAGCACGATATTTCACCCCCTCCGGGCGTTCGATCCAAAAGACCGGCATTGTCCCCAACCTCGAAGTCGCTGAGACTCGCGAGGAGGCCCAGGCCATCGCCAATCGGGCTTTCCAATTCTCTGAGGCGTCATTCCACAACGCGCTGAACGCCGAGGAGGGCAAGACGCGGGTCGGTGCCCATGAGCCGGCCGAAGCCCCGCCCACAGAGTTCAACACCAAGACCGGCGACTTCCAATTGCAGCGTGCCAAGGATGTTCTCAGGAACGGCTCCGTCGCGGCCACGCCAAAGCTTGCCAAACCTGTAGCGCGCTTGGCCGAAGTGGTGGCGGGCAAGGGTGTTGCCAAGATCCCCGTGCCGGTGGCGAAATAACCCCGACGCTTCGGGCGTCGACACGAAATTAAGGTCTTCATTAACCATGTTCGGCGAGGTTGTCCGTGGAGGCCTCCCCATGTTTTCCAAGAAGATTCTTAATCCTGTCGCCACCGAACCGGCCCCGAGTGTGAACCTGCAAGCCGCTGTGCTGCAGGCGATCAGCAACCCCTATGTGGGCGCGGGCGCGGCGGCTTCGCTGTTCCTGGTGACCGGTCTGGTCTTGGTTGCCCTGTTGGGAGACCCCAAGGCCGGCGCGCCGGAAGTGCGGATATCCTTAGCGCGCGTGGCGGCTATGGCCGGCCCCCCCGGCTGGCGCGAAGCCCTAAGTCCCGAACGCCCCGGTGAGCCCGTGGTGCAGGAAGGCGTCTATGAGCTGTCAGAAAATGCCATCCCTAGCGTCGGCTATGGCTCCGAGGCCACCATAACCCTGCCCAACGAGCCGGGCTTTGCAGACTCCGGCCCCCTTGCCCAGGCACCCTTGGCGGGCATGACCACGCCGGGGCCTGGTGGCCTCCTGCCGATTATCGGCTCCGACGGGCGCACGCCGGCGGAGGCCTATGCCCGGCCCTTCGCGTCCAACGGGCGGCCCAAGATCGCCCTGGTGATCGGCGGCCTCGGGCTGAACGCAACCTCCACGCGCCAAGCTATTGAGCAATTGCCGCCAGAGATTACGCTGTCCTTCGTACCCTATGCGGAGGGCCTGCAGGGTTGGATAGACTTGGCCCGCGCCAATGGCCACGAAGTGTTGCTCGAAGCCCCCATGGAGCCCCTGGATTATCCCGAGAATGATCCGGGTCCCTATACTCTGATGGCCGGCGCACAGGGCGGCGAGACGGTGAAGAAATTGGAATGGGTGCTCAGCCGCGCGACGGGTTACTTCGGCGTGACCAATTATCTGGGGTCGCGGTTTGTGGGCTCAGATGCCGCCATGGGAGCCCTGACCGGTGCCCTGCGCGGTCGCGGCTTGGCCTTCCTAGATGATGGCTCGGCGGCCAAGCGTGGCGGTGGTCTGCCCCGCGCATCCGCCGACCGGATCATTGATGACCAATTGTCCGGCGAGGCTATTGATCAGCAACTTCTGGCCCTTGAGGCCGGTGCGCTCCAGCACGGCCAAGCTCTCGGTTCAGGCTTTGCCTATCCGGTGACCTTGACCCAGGTCGCCGCATGGACCGGTGCAGTGGAAGCCCGGGGATACCAATTGGCCCCCGCCTCGGCTCTAACCCAAAAGCGATGAACGATTTTGCGACCCATAGGCCCAATGTCGGGGTGGTGCTGTTTCATCCCGATGGGCGGGTTTGGCTGGGACGTCGACTAAACACTTCGGGCCCTTTCAGTTGGCAGTTTCCCCAGGGCGGTGTCGATGAGGGCGAGGATTTGGAAGCCGCAGCCCTGCGCGAACTGGCCGAGGAGACCGGCGTCCGCAGCGCCGTCTTGCTGGGTCGCACCCAAGGTTGGTTGGCCTATACATTCCCCGCTGACCACAACGGCTCGAAGCTCGCCAAGGGTTGGATTGGACAAAAGCAAGTCTGGTTTGCCGCACGGTTTATGGGCGATGAAAGCGAAATTGACCTCTTTGCCCATGGCGAACCGGAGTTTGACACTTGGCGCTGGGGCGATCTATCGGAGGCGCCGGACCTCGTGGTGCCGTTCAAGCGCGAGACCTATTTGGCAGTTGTGGAGGCATTCTCCGAATTTGCCGAACCCTCTAGCGACGGCATGGGTCGCCAAGTCGGGTCGAACCTGTAAAAAGGGCCGGATGACGAACTCAAGAGCGCCGATTGTCATGGTGCACGGCGCGTTTTGCGGCGGCTGGACCTTTGATCATTTCCGCAAACCCTTTGAGGCCTTAGGCCACCAGGTGCTTACCCCTGACCTGCGGGGCCACGGTGCTCATGACAGCTTGGGTGCCGTCACCAACGTCTCGATGACCGATTATGCCCGCGACATTGCTCAGATTTGCGCGGAATTGGATGCGCCGCCCATCCTGATCGGGCACTCTCTGGGCGGGTTGGTGGCTCAGTTGGCCGCGCGGCGGACCAAGCTTGCGGCCCTCATTCTCTTGGCACCTTCGCCGCCATGGGGGGTCACCAGTTCTTCCGTCGAGGAGGCCGTCACCGCCTTCGGGCTCAATGCCCTTGGCCCGGTCTGGCTGCAATCTGTGGCTCCGGACCGCACCTTGATGCGGACCTATAGCTTGGACCGGGTCGATGAGGCCGAGCGTGATCGGGTGATCGGTTTGATGCGGCCTGAGAGCGGCAAGGCACTCTGGGAGACGCTGAATTGGTGGTTGGATCCGTTCATGACCACCAGTTTGGGGCCGGGTCCCTTGTCGGTGCCTTGCGCGGTAATGGTCGGTCGGCGTGACGTTGTGCATCCCCCGAACACTGGGCGGATGACGGCGACCCGCCTGGGTGCCTCGTTTCACGAGTTTTCAGGTATGAGCCACTGGCTGCCGGCCGAGGCCGGGTGGAGGGATGTCGCCGCGCACGCGCTCAATTGGCTGGAGACGCAGACGGCTCAGGTTTGATCACCGCCGAATAGTCGCAGTCCCAAGATCCCGGAGACAATCAAGCCGATGCAAACCAAGCGCGGCAGGGTGGCGGGCTCTTTGAAGAGGATGATCCCCAATCCAACCGCGCCGATTGCGCCGATACCGGTCCAAACCGCGTAGGCCGTGCCCAATGGTAGGGTCCTCACTGCCCAGGCCAGCAAGGCCATGGACGCCGCCAGCGCAAGGCCGGTCAAGACAGTGGGTATGGGACGAGAGAGGCCTGCTGAGTACTTAAGGCCCACCGCCCAGCCAATCTCGCAAAACCCTGCCAGGACAAGCACCAACCAAGCCATGCAAGGCCCCACGTATCGGAACAGGCTCTAGGCTTGCCTGAACGGCTTAAAACGTGCGCTCGCTGTAGAGCACGGTGGCTAGGTCATACTTGTCGCTGACCGGGGTGCCGTCGGGCTTCTTCAGCTGCAGGAAGACCAGGCCCTGAGACTCGTGCTCGTTGAAGTGTTCCCAGGAATTGGTGATCCGCTTGTAGTCGGTGGCGGGGATATAGTCGTTGCGCTGCACCGGCATGTAAGGGTCGTGCAGATAGGCCCAGATGTTCAACGCTTCAATGATCGGCTTTTCGCCGTTGATGGCATAGTTGAGCGTGATCGAGCAGACGTTCTTGTTGGACCCCTGAGAGTCCAAGGTCACGGTATAGCCCTTCACGCCGCCCAATAGGGTCACGTAATTGACCAAGCCGCGCTTCTTGACCTTCTTCATGCCGGCGGCGGCAGTGAGTTGATCAATATTACCGCCCCTGACCAATGGGATGCAGACATTCTGCACGATCTTAGCGACTTCAGCGCCATCGCCGACGGTCGGCAGAACAGGCTCCGGCGGCACTGCGGCGGGTGTGGGATCAGCGGTGGTTGCCGGTGCCGGGCCAATGTCAGCAGGCGCGATCACGGGCACGATAGCAGGTGCCGGGGTCGGCGCAGGGGTTGTTGCCGGTGCCGTCGGTGCAACGACGGGTGTCTGCGCCACGGCGGCGGTGGCCAGCCCGGCGGCAATAAGCATGGTCGTAATGGCGGAGCGCATCTCGGTTCCCCTGATTGGAGTCATATTACACTCGTCCCTCGAGATTTCGTCTAGCGGGACTTTGCGACCATCACGTGGCGAAGATCAGACTTCGACCGCGTACTCGGCCAGGATTGTTAACCCATCCGGCGTGACGTCTGCAAATCCGCCGCGCACGTCGTAGGTCTTGCTCTGTCCGTCAATGGTGACCCGAACCGGGCCCTCCCGCAGGGCGGTCATGAACGGAGCGTGACCTGGGAATACCCCAAAATCACCCTCCGCCCCAGGGGCATCGACCTGATCCACCGGTCCGGAGAACAGCTCCTGCTCCGGCGAGACCAACGAGAATTGCAGCTTGTCGGCCATGTGATCTAGGCTTCCGAGGCCAGTTGCTCGGCCTTGGCCACCGCGTCTTCGATAGTGCCGACATTGTAGAAGGCCGCTTCAGGCAAATGGTCATACTCACCTTCGACCACAGCCTTGAACGAGCGGATGGTGTCGGCCAGGCTGACGAAGACACCGGGCATATTGGTGAACTGTTCGGCCACGAAGAAGGGCTGGGACAGGAATTTGGAGATCTTCCGCGCCCGCGCGACGGTGATCTTGTCGTCTTCCGAAAGCTCATCCATGCCCAGGATGGCGATGATGTCCTTGAGCGCCTTATAGGCCTGCAGGGTTTCCTGAACGCGACGGGCGACGTTGTAGTGTTCTTCGCCGATCACCAGGGGGTCCATGATCCGGCTGGTGCTATCCAGCGGGTCAACGGCAGGGAAGATCGCCTGGGCCGCGATATCCCGGCTGAGCACGGTGGTGGCGTCCAGGTGGGCGAAGGAGGCGGCAGGAGCCGGGTCGGTCAAGTCGTCGGCGGGCACGTAGATGGCCTGGACCGAGGTGATCGAACCTTTATTGGTGGAGGTGATGCGCTCCTGAAGATTGCCCATCTCGGTGGCGAGCGTCGGCTGGTAGCCCACCGCCGACGGGATGCGGCCTAGCAGGGCAGACACTTCCGAACCAGCTTGGGTAAAGCGGAAGATGTTGTCGATGAAGAGCAGAACGTCCTTGCCCTCCACGTCGCGGAAATACTCAGCTTGGGCCAAGCCGGTCAGCGCCACGCGGGCGCGGGCACCGGGAGGCTCGTTCATCTGGCCATAGACCAGCGCGCAACGGCTTTCGCCCCCGCCACCGGCCTGGTTCACGCCGGACTCGATCATCTCGTGATAAAGGTCGTTGCCCTCGCGGGTGCGCTCACCGACGCCGGCCAACACCGAATAGCCGCCGTAAGCCTTGGCGATATTGTTGATCAACTCCTGCATGGTCACGGTCTTGCCCACGCCTGCGCCGCCGAACAGGCCGATCTTGCCGCCCTTGGTATAGGGGCAGAGCAGATCGACGACCTTGATCCCGGTGACCAGGATCTCGGCAGAGGTGGATTGTTCGGCGAAGGACGGCGCTTCGCGGTGAATGACACTGTGGAACGGCGAATTGATCGGGCCGGCTTCGTCGATGGGCTCGCCGATCACATTCATGATCCGGCCTAGGGTTGCTGGGCCGACGGGAACGGTGATGCCTGCGCCGGTGTCGCTCACCGGCTGGCCGCGGGTCAGGCCCTCGGTGGTGTCCATGGCGATGGTGCGGACGGTGTTCTCACCCAGGTGCTGGGCGACTTCCAACACCAGGCGGAACGGCGCGCCGGTCTTTTGGTCGGTATTGGTGGTTTCCAGCGCATTCATGATCGCCGGCAGGTGACCCTCGAACACCACGTCGACAACGGCACCGATGATCTGGCTGATCCTGCCGGTGGCAGCAGCGGCTGACGCGGCAGCCTTGGGCGCAGCGGCCTTATTGGCAGCGGGAGCCTTGGTCGCAGCCGCCTTAGGTGCGGCGGCTTTCTTCGCGGGGGCTTTAGGGGCAGTGGCCATGTTCGGATGCTTTCGGTTAGAGCGCTTCGGCGCCGGAGATGATCTCGATCAACTCCTTGGTGATTTGCGCCTGACGGGTACGGTTCTTGAGAAGGTTTAGGGCGGCGATCATGTCGCCGGCATTGCGTGTGGCGTTGTCCATGGCGGCCATCTGGGCCGCATAGAAGCCGGCTTGATTTTCCAGCATGGCCGACATGACCTGAACGGTTAGATTGCGCGGCAGCAGGGTTTCCAGAATAGCGCCCTCATCCGGCTCATATTCGTAGGAAGCGCCCTTCAGGTCGATGGTCGGCGCGGCGCTATCCACCTGCGCCGGGATCAATTGCCGAACGGTCGGAGTCTGGATGACCACCGACTTGAACTGACTATAGATCAAGGTGACGACGTCGATTTCGCCGGCCTCAAAAAGCGCGGTGATCTTCTCTGCGGCGGGCTGAGCCACCGCCATTGAGGGCACGCCTGCCTCATAGTTTTCAACATACCGCTCGCCATACTGACGGCGCAGCAGATCGCGGGCCTTCTTGCCGATAGTCAGGATTTTGACGTCCTTCCCTTCAGCGATCAGCGTGCGAATGCGCTCACGGGCGGCGCGCAGGATGGCAGTATTGAACCCACCGGCTAGGCCGCGATCAGAGGTCGCCACGACGATCAGCTGCTTGTGATCGGCACCGGTGCCGACCAACAGCTTGGGCGCGCCGTCACCGGAGACCCCCGCCGCGAGATTGGCGATGACCGCAGCCATACGCTGGGCATAGGGCCGCGCATTCTGGGCCGAGCTTTGGGCCCGTCGCAGCTTAGCTGCGGCGACCATTTGCATGGCTTTCGTGATCTTCTGCGTGGATTGCACGCTTTTGATCCGATCGCGCATCTCTTTGACGCTGGCCATCTCCTAGTGCTCCAGCAGCGTCTTAGGCGAAGCTTGTGACGAAGGCTTCAAGGGCGGCCTTGAGGTCACTTTCGGTGTCGGCCTTCAGCTCTTTCTGAGTGCGGATGGTGTCGAGGATCTTCTGATGCTTGCCGTGCATCCGAGCCAGCAGCTCGCGCTCAAACCGGCCCACTTGCGATGTCGGGATGGTGTCGAGATAACCGCGCGTGCCAGCATAGATCACCACAACCTGCTCTTCCACCGACAAGGGCGAATACTGGGGTTGTTTCAAGAGTTCGGTCAGGCGTTCACCGCGCGCCAGCTGGCGTTGCGTGGTGGCGTCCAGGTCAGATCCGAACTTGGCGAAGGCGGCCAGCTCGCGATACTGGGCCAAGTCACCCTTAATCGGCCCGGAAGCCTGTTTCATCGCCTTGATCTGGGCCGATGAGCCCACGCGGCTGACGCTGATGCCGACGTTCACCGCCGGGCGGATGCCCTGGAAGAACAGGTCGGTTTCCAGGAAGATCTGGCCGTCGGTGATCGAGATCACGTTGGTCGGGATATAGGCCGACACGTCATTGGCCTGGGTCTCGATGATCGGCAAGGCGGTTAAAGAGCCGGAACCATTGTCTTCATTGAGTTTGGCAGCCCGCTCCAGCAGGCGGCTATGCAGATAGAACACGTCGCCCGGATAGGCTTCGCGGCCTGGTGGGCGGCGCAGCAATAGGGACATTTGACGATAGGCGACGGCCTGCTTGGACAAGTCGTCATAGATAATGACGGCATGCATGCCGTTGTCGCGGAACCATTCGCCCATGGCGCAGCCCGAGAACGGTGCCAGGAATTGAAGAGGAGCCGGTTCGGACGCCGTCGCGGAGACTACGATCGTGTAGTCGAGCGCGCCGCGCTCCTCGAGGGTCTTGACGATCTGGGCGACGGTGGAGCGCTTCTGGCCAATGGCGACATAGATGCAGTAGAGCTTGGCGCTCTCGTCATCACCGGCGTTGATGGCCCGTTGATTGAGGATGGTGTCGATGGCCACGGCGGTCTTGCCGGTCTGCCGGTCACCAATGATTAGTTCGCGCTGACCGCGACCGACAGGGATCAAAGAGTCGATGGCCTTCAGGCCGGTCTGAACCGGCTCATGCACCGACTTGCGCGGGATGATGCCGGGGGCCTTGACATCCACGCGACGACGTTCGGCGACATTGGTCAGCGGACCCTTGCCGTCGATGGGCTCGCCCAGCGGGTTGACCACGCGGCCCAGCAGGCCACGACCGACCGGCACGTCCACGATTTCCGAGAGGCGGCGAACTTCGTCGCCTTCCGAGATGGCGCGGTCCTCGCCGAAGATCACGACGCCGACATTATCGCTTTCCAGATTGAGCGCCATGCCCTTGACGCCGGCCTTGGGGAACTCGACCATTTCGCCCGACTGGACGCTGTCGAGGCCAAAGACCCGCGCGATACCGTCGCCGACGGATAGCACCCGACCAACGTCAGAGACGTCAGCTTCTTCGCCAAAATTGGCGATTTGTGATTTGAGGATGGCCGAAATTTCGGCGGCGCGAATGTCCATGTCTTACGCTCTCTTGAGGGCGAACTTAAGGGAATCGAGCTTCGATCGAAGTGAAGCATCGAACAGTCGGGATCCGACCTGCACCTTGATACCGCCCAGGATGGACGGGTCGATGCGGGTCTCGATATCGGGGTCTTGACCAAGGGCGGTGCGCAGGGCTGCTGCGACACCCTTGGCTTGGGCCGCACTCAGCGCCACGGCGGTGGTAACCTGGGCCGAAACCACGCCGCGCGCCTTGGCCGATAGAGCTTCAAAGCCGCTGATCACTTCCGGCAATGCGGCGGTCCGACCGTTGGCGGCCAGCAGACCGAGGAACTTGCGCGTCGTCGCGTGAAACCTTGCCTTGGCCGCCAGAGCGCCCAATGCGGCGGCTTTCTCAGTCGCGCTGAAGGCGGGAGACGCCAGCAGGGTGCGGAAGTCTTTAGACTCCACGCGCATGGCTTTGAGAGACTTGAGATCAGTCTCAACGACCGACACAATCTTCTCGTCGCTCGCCAGATCGAAGAGGGCTTGAGCATATCTGCCGCCCACATTCGAAGTCTTGGATTCGTCGCCCACTTAGTTGTCCGTCCGGTGCATGTCATGAGCTGCCGAAAAATGACTTTCTCGGCAGCCTAAAGGCTTGAAAGCGCTTGGAAAAGCACATCGGCTCATCAGATGGGGGAAACCCCCTGTCCCTGAGCCGCGCGCCTGATAGCACGCGATTTTCGGCGCCGCAACCAAGGGAGAGCCCTTATGGCATCAGGCTTGGCTGTCTGAAGGCGTTTAAGTCGGTGCAAAGCGTCGCGTCACCTGTCACCTACGAAAAGAAGAGGGCGCCGCGCAAGCGCGACGCCCTCAAGTGGCAGGCTCAACTAAGGGTGCTGGGAGGCGACCTTAGCGTTTTGCAACCTGCGTGTTGGAAAGGGCCGCGGCATTGCAGGCGGTAAGTTGATCGCCATCAAAGGCCCTGCCGCCGGCGGTGAAGGCGGTCACGGCTCCGGCGGTCTTGGCGATGACCTTGCAGGTGGTGAGGCCGTAGGTCTGCGACATCAGGTTCGCAGCCGTGCATGCGTCCGCCTCGCAGACAATCATGGTGCCGCCGGCAATGAATTTGGTCTTGGCAGCGACGGGGCTTTGCAGCTTCACCACCAAAGACTCACTGGCGAATGCGGCACCGGAAATTGAAAGAGCTATAAGTGCCGCGCACGCGACGGCGAGAGATTGCAGCTTCATTGAGAGGTCTCCAGGGGTTCGGGGAGCAAACCAGTCTTTTCAAGACTGACCTCGCCAGCACAAGCCCGTTTCGAGTATCCCCACTCGCGACTAGCGCTAACTAAGCAACGATAAGATAACAGTGTTAAGATTGGGCGCAAATGAATTATTTGCAAGGTGGCCATGTGCAAATAAGGGGCTTTCAGAAGGCGGTGCCCGACCCCATGACTCGACCTCTTTAAGCCTATCGCCTCGCGCAGCGAGCTGGGGTATCAGTCGCTGCGACCGGGGCGGACACATTCGGCGAGATCCAAGGCGACCCTATGGCCAAAGCGCAACTCGGTGGTTTCAAAGAGTCGGCACCCCGTCGGTCCCTCCTGCAAGCGCTCCTCTACTGGATTGCGGTGCTGGGGGTCTGGGGCTTGATCTTCGTGGCAGGATTTTTCGCAGTCTTCGCGGTCGATCTTCCGGACACCTCCAAACTCTATGACGCCAAGCGCCAGCCTTCTATTTCCTACTTGGATCATTCCGGGGCGCTGGTCGCTGTGCGGGGCAGTCAGTACGCCCCCCCCGCTGACCTCGATAAGCTGCCGAAGTATGTGCCTGCCGCGTTTGTGGCGATTGAGGATCGTTGGTTCTATTACCACTTCGGCTTTAACCCCTGGGGGATCGTCCGCAGCCAGCTTTACAATCTGAACCACCGTGGCGGGCCGCTGCGCGGCGGTTCTACGATCAGCCAACAGTTGGCACGCAATCTCTTTCTAACCCCGAACCAGAACTATCGACGCAAGGCCCAGGAGCTGATCCTGGCAGTTTGGCTGGAGACGAAGTTCACTAAGAAGGAGATCTTGGCGCTCTATCTGAACCGTGTGAATTTTGGGGCCGGGGCCTACGGAATCGAGGCGGCCGCCCAGCGCTACTTCAACAAGCCGGCCAGCCAGTTGACAATTGGCGAGAGCGCCCTTCTGGCCGGCATGATGAAGGGACCCTCGCGCTACAATCCCGTAGCCTCACCGGATCGCGCCGCGCGCCGCGCGACTGTGGTGCTGAATGAGATGGTTCAGACCCACGCCATCACGCCGGAGGAGCGGGACGCCGCGTTTCGGAGCCCTGTCAGGGTCAGTCCCGTCCTTGCCAGTCAACGGGCGCAATATTTTATCGACTGGGTGGACGAGAAGGTTCGCGGCCTCGTGGGTGAACCCACGGAAGATCTCGTTGTCGAGACGACCCTAGATCTGACCATTCAATCCGACGCCGAACAGGCCTTGGCCAATGGCGTGGCGTCGTCGGCAAGCCAGGGGGTGCAGCAAGGTGCACTGGTCGCTATGGATGGAGACGGCCGAGTTCGCGCCTATGTTGGCGGTATACGCTATGCCGACAGCCAGTTTGACCGGGCGACCATGGCGCGTCGCCAGGCGGGCTCAGCCTTCAAGCCGTTTGTCTATTTGACCGCGATGGAACAGGGCCGCACGCCGGCGACCCCTGTGGTCGACGAGCCTCTGACCATCGGAACATGGGAGCCGAAGAATTATACCGGCCGATTCCTAGGTCCCATGACGCTGGAAGCCGCCCTTGCTCAGTCGATCAATACGGTTGCGGCTAGGTTGGCTAGCGAAGTCGGCACGGCCAATGTTGCCGCGACAGCGCACCGACTCGGAATTTCGTCACCCATCCAGATTGATCCGTCCATGGCACTTGGAGCCGTTGAGGTTAGTCCGTTGGACATGGCGCAAGCCTACGCCCCATTCTCGAACGGTGGATTTTCTGCACCGGGTTACGGGATCGAACGGATCCGAACCGCCAACGGTAAGGTGCTCTATGATCGCGGTCTGGAAAAGCTGTCTCGACCCTCAGTGGTCGGGTCGCCTGCCCTGCAATACATGAACCAGATGATGCGCAAGGTGGTGACTTCGGGTACCGGGACCCGCGCCAAAGTTGCGAACTATGACTTGGCCGGCAAGACTGGAACGACAAGTGATTATCGAGACGCATGGTTTGTCGGCTATACTGGAGGTTTCGTTACTGCGGTTTGGCTGGGCCGCGACGACAACACGCCGATGAAACGGGTGGCAGGCGGTGGGGCACCCGCAGGTATATGGCGTGACTTTATGAGCCGTGCCTTGCCCCGCCTGAACGTCCAGGCAATCCCGGGCGGCGTCATCGACCCAGCAATGGTAGCACCCCAAACCGATCCCATTGATGAACTGATCAAAGGCGATCACGACGCCCCCAATCCAGAGCCCACACCGGCCAAGCCGCAAACCGAAGAAATTCCCTACTGATCAGCCGCCAAAGGCATGCAGTCGCGCGGCCTCGGCGCGGAGCCAGGCCCGATGGGGCCGGTGATCACCGACCAGTGCTGAGACATGTGCCCAGAATCGGGGCCCGTGGTTCTGTTCCAGAAGGTGTGCGCATTCGTGAGCGGCCACATAGTCGGCCACTTCGAAGGGTGCCAAGGCCAGTCTCCAGGAGTAACGAATTGCTGCCGGTTTCCCGGGGAAACCAGCTCGACACGAGCCCCAACGCCCCTTGGCATCCATGATTGCAATGCTGGGGAGTCGGGCATCTAGTCGTTGGCAGTGCACCGCCGTGCGATCAGACAACACCTGCAGAGCGCGGCGCTTTATCTTGCGAATTGCGGCGCGGGCAAAGGCGTCTCCCTCTCCCCGAACGACCAAGACGTTGGGCTCGGAGGGATCGATGCCGCTTGCCGCCTGTTCCAGGCGAACAGTGTGGCCAAAGAGTTCAATATCTGTCCCCGGCGAAATGGGACGGGCTGCCGGCAATTCGGCGAGACGCTCAACAATCCAGTCCGAGCGCGATTGCGCAAACGATGCGGCTTCTGCGAGTCGACGAACATTGGGTGCGGTAGCGATCACTTCCCGACGTGCCCGATCAAGGCGTAGTGACACGCGTCGCGCACGGGGGTGAACCCGAAGACGCACAACGGCACCAGCCACATCCAACTGGTCGCCATCGACGAAGCGAGGGCCAAGCAAACTCATGGCAACAGGTTAGGCTGCTTTGCGGGTCTTTTCGAAGCCTGTTTCGAAGTCACGAATAAAGGCCCTGACCCGGGGGTAGATTTCCTCCCTGAAACGCCGACCGTTGAAGACCCCATAATGGCCCACATGTGGTTGCACGTAGTCTTCCTTGTATTCGGAAGGTAGGCCTGAACAAAGGGTGTGCGCGGCTTGGGTCTGGCCGATGCCGGAAATATCGTCGTTTTCACCCTCGACGGTCAACAGACCTATGTCTGTAATCCCCGCCGGACGAACCGGACGACCCCGATGAACCAGCTCGCCTTTGGGCAATAGATATTGCTGGAACACGTAGTCGACGGTTTGCAGGTAGAATTCTTCGGTCAAATCCAGAACCGACAGATACTCGTCGTAAAATGCCAGGTGCTCTTCAGCAGAGTCACCGTCTCCGGCCATGAGATCATGCAGGTACTGTAGGTGCGCGTCTTTGTGGCGCTCCATGTTCATCGACATAAAGGAATATAGCTGGACAAAACCCGGATAGACCCGTCGTCCCATGCCCAGATAGGGCGCGGGCACTGCGTCGATCATCTTCGACTTAAACCAGGCGAACGGGCGTTCCTCGGCCAGTTTGTTGGTCACGGTTGGTGAAAGGCGCGCATCGATGGGCGACCCCATGAAAGTCATGGTGCCGGGGCGGCTATCTTCGTTGTCCTCGGCCATGAGTGCAGCAGCGGCGAGCACTGCCGGACCGGGCTGACACACGGCGACCACATGCGGTCTGGGACCCAACAGGCGCAAGACTTCGCGAATGTGATCCACATAGTCATGGAAATCGAAACCGCCCTCAATGAGGGGCACATCGCGGGCGTTGGACCAGTCCGTCACAAAGACCTCATGATCCTGCAGGAAAGCCTCGACAGTCCCCCGAAGCAGGGTTGCATAGTGCCCAGACAGCGGTGCCACGATCAAGACGGCGGGTTGAACCTCCCGTCGGCCGGCCTTACGCATATCGGCGACATCTCGGCTGAAATGGATGAGTTTGACCCAGGGGCTGCGCCAAACTTCCGTCTGGCGCACGCGAACGGATTTACCGCCCACTTCGACCTTATCGATACCCCAAGCCGGGCGCCCATAGCGGCGGGTCAGGTTTGAGAACAGGTCTGCCGATGCGTACATCCGGCGTCCGAATTCGGTATCTCGCGCGGGGTTGAGCGTTGAACGCCAGAAGTCACGCATGGCGCGGACGGTGAACCGCAAGGGCGTGGAGGCATAGTAGCCAGCCTCATAAAGGGTATAGAACATGCGTCGCCCAATCCATTGTGCAACGCAACATAACACGCAGGTGTTAAAGGAAGTCCAGCCCCTTCAACGCTACCTCACACTTAAATTGGGCTCGCTTTGGGCTATTTCGCCATGGCTTTCGTGATTTGATTGGCGATTTCTTCCGGGCTGATTCCAAAGGGCAGGACGCGGGCAAAGCGGCCTTTAGGGTCCATGATGTAACTGGCAGTCGAGTGGTTGATTAGGTAGTCCGACCCCGTTCCGCTCTTCTCATAGTAAACGCCGTAGGCTTTCGCCACCGCTGCCACTTGGTCAGGACGACCCGTTAGGCCGACGGTGCCCTTAGGAAAAGCGTCATTGCTCAAATAGGTCGTCAACTGTGCCGGCGTGTCGCGCTCCGGATCTAGCGAGATGAAGATGACCTGAAATTTTCTAGCCCTAGGTCCCAATAAGGCTTGGGCTTGGCCAAGCGCCGCCAAGGTGGTGGGGCAGACATCCGGACAATAGGTGAATCCGAAGAAGACCACAGTCCACTTTCCACGGAGGACCTCCTGGCGGGTTAACTTGCCTGTCTGATCGACCAATTCGAAGTTACCGCCCGGCCCTGCATTGGAGGGTGGCGCAAAATATCCCGTTCGCAGTGCCAAGCCGGCGAGGATCAGCAGGCCAACGGCACAGGCTAGGATCAGGGGAGGAATTCGCCGGGACATTAAAAACGGGTCTCGTCAGAGGATCGGAACTCGGCGAAGAGTCTCCACAATGCGTTCGAGATCACACCCTGGGCTTCACGAGGAGTCAGCCTTCGATAGGCAAGGCCCGGACTTGGCGCAAGCTGAACCCGCCTGGCCTAGTCAGAGCGTTACCCGAAGTCGACTGAGTTCGCGCAGACTGGTGACCTTGCGGTGGTGGTTTCTTGCCGCTCAAGTGCTTGATTTGGGCCTAGCCCGAGGGGAACCGGAACTGTCTTACCGGCTCTGCTGGGCCGTCATCAGCTTGTCATGTTTTGTAAACTTGGGGACCTGGTGGTTATCACCTGGATCAAAGACCCTCGGGGCCCGGGAGGGCGCCGCGCAATTGTGCTTCGATATTTCGCAGCTGACCGGGTTGATTTGGCTCACCGGCGGAATCACCAATCCCTTCTCACTTCTGCTGATTGCGCCGGTAGCTTTGGCGGCCGCAACCCTTCCGCTCCGCGCCTTGACAGTGGTCGGCCTCCTTGGCTTGGCCGCGTCGGTTGGGTTGGCGATGTTTCACTTCCCAATTCACCAAGGGGCGGTTTGGGTTCTTGATCCCCATGTATTGAGCGCGGCCAGTGCCAATGTCGTTGGCATCCTGTTGATAGCCGGGACAGTGCGCCAGGCGGCCGAAGAGTCAGCGCGGATGTCACTGGCGCTTGACGTGACGCGCACCGTATTGGCCCGGGAGCAACGGTTGTCTGCCTTGGGAGGCCTGGCCGCTGCGGCAGCACACGAACTGGGAACGCCGCTGGCCACCATCACAATCGTGGCTAAGGAAATGGTTCGGAGTGCAACCACCCGCGAGCTTGTCGAGGATGCGGCTCTCTTGGTCGCTCAGACCGACCGGTGTCGGGAGATTTTGAAGCGCCTGACGGACTCGCCCGCCGCAGCTTCTGACCAAATCCATGAGCAGATGGGCTTGCGGCAGCTCCTCCAGGAGGTTCTCGATCCCCAAGGAAATGTCAAAGGCCTGCGTATCGAGGCCATTGTGACCGGACCGCCAGGGGTCTTAGCTCCTGCGATTTGGCGGCGGGCGGAAATTCTTCACGCTTTGACCACCTTTGCCGAAAACGCGGTCGATTTTGCGCGTTCTGAGGTGTTGGTGACGGCTCGCTACGATGCCGCTACACTGACGGTCGAAGTGCGAGATGATGGCCCCGGATTTCCGCCGGACATTTTGCCTCGACTAGGCGAACCCTATCTATCTACCCGCTCCAGTGTGGCGTCGGAACGAACCGGACATATTGGGATGGGTTTGGGCTATTTCATCGCCAAGACACTTCTCGAACGGACAGGCGCGCAGGTCAGGGCCGGTAACGCACAGCCGAACGGCGCGGTCGTTTCAGCAAGATGGGCGCGCGCGCAGATCGAGGTTGTCGACAAAGCAAAGCTAGACTTGCGTAGGACCGCAGATTAGCGGAAACATGCTGACAAGCGAGAGCATCTCTCCAAATTCTACTGAGGGTCGTATTTGGTTGATCTCAGTGCTGATATTGCGAACCTGATCGACGTGAGTTTACTCGTGCTCGATGACGACGTGGCGCTTCGGACACGACTTGGCCGGGCGCTCGAACAACGTGGATTTGCGCCCGTCCTTGCCGGCAGCGTCGCAGAGGCCATGAATCTAGCCCGCGAATTCCGGCCAGCCTTTGCGGTTCTCGACTTGAGATTGGATGACGGTTCAGGTTTGAGGGTCGTCGAGACGCTGCGTGAGGCGCGCCCCGACGCCAAGATTGTTATGCTGACGGGATATGGCAACATCGCCTCGGCCGTCGTGGCGGTACGATCTGGAGCCATCGACTACCTTTCCAAACCGGTCGACGCCGACGATGTCGTCCGAGCGTTGATGGCCAAGACCGACCACACGCCGCAACCCCCAAGCCATCCCATGAGTCCAGATCGAGTCCGGTGGGAACACATCCAGCGGATTTTTGAACTCTGCGGGCACAATGTTTCAGAGACTGCCCGACGCTTGGGTATGCACCGCAGAACTCTGCAAAGAATCCTGGCCAAGCGTGCGCCCAAATAGTTCGACAGCCGGAGTATGCTCCGATGGGGAGGGAATCGGCCATCGGGTCAAAACATACTTTAACGTCTTGAATTGGAGCCCTTTTCCCGGTGGACGATTCCGTCCAACGAGAAAGCACTCCAGCCTCTCAGGACAAGCCGCTCGCAATCAGACGTCGCTCAGTGGAGGCTCGGAGTTCCGTCCAAACGGCGGCCTCTCTTGGATCATCTTGACCTTCAATCTCCGCATGGAAACTGATGAGCGCGGCGCGCAGGCGCGCATTCTCAACAGCCAGAACGCTGAGGCGAAAATCGTCTTCCGGCGTCTGTGGCTCATCCAGCAATCGGCGTAGCGCACGATTTTCGGTGATGAGATTGTGGCCTGTCGCGTCCCAGGCCTGCACCGCAATGCCCAGTAACGCGGCGGTGAGACCCAGATTTCCGGCACGCTCTGCGTCATCGAGACCTGGTGCCGCGCATCGCGCTACAAGACCCGCCAGTTCGATCAGCACGGAGGGGACGTCAGGCTTCACAGCTTACCCATAACCTGGAGGATTGCCCGGTCCTGCGCATTCTGAAGCGCCCAGGGCGGGTAGATCATGATTGGTGCGCGGTTGCCGCCGTCGATGAAGGCGCGGGCCGACGAGATCCAAATCGCTTGGCCCTTGACGCAGTTAAATAGGGTCCACCAATGCAGGGCCCCTGGATCAGCAGTCATGCCGCTAGCCTCTTGCCAGATATCGCCGGCCTTGGTGGTCGATACCAAGCCGCCGGCAAGATTTCGACCAAAGGCCCAGACGGGATTGAAGCTCCAGCCCAGGTCTTCCAGAGGGTCTCCCAAATGCGCCATTTCCCAGTCCAGAACGCCATGGATCGCGCCCTGCTCGTCATAGAGGAAATTACCTGTGCGATAGTCGCCGTGGACCACCCCTATTCGCGCCGGCGGCGGGGGTGGATTGGCGCGGAGCCAACGAATGGCGGCGCGGACTATAGGTAACGGCTCGGCCTCGTCGGCATCTAGAACGGCTTCCCAATAGCTGAGCTCCCGGTTCCAACAGTCGGCGGGCGCAACAGGGGTCATTATCCGGTCGAGGCCGAGGGCGATCGGGTCAGCTTTGGCAATTTGGCCAAGGATTGACCACTTGTTGTTGGCCAGGGTGTCGTGACAATCGAGGTAGGGCCGTGTCCACAGCAAAGCCGGGGCCGCTTGGTAGCCCCGTAACTCCTGGGCAATGAAGAAGGGGTAATCCAGAGGCCCGCTCCCTTCCTCAAGCCACAGCATTTCAGGAACCGGCACGCTGGTTCCATAGAAGGCCCGATAGGCCGCAAATTCTATCCGCCGCTCCGTGTCGATCAGGCTTGCCGGAGGATCGCGACGCAGGATCAGTTTGCGATCGCGAACCTCGCCGCCCTCAACCCACCGCAAGTCAAATCGATAGGTTTCTCGTGAAGCGCCTCCCGATATCCGCGAAAGGCCTTCGACGACAACGTCAGAGGCCTGCGGCATCTGTGCTGCGATATAGGTCGCCAGTCGAGGTTCGAGAGGGTGGCTCACGCCATCTCGAACCGGATCGGCAGGCGTTTGGGACCGTTTACGAACACCGATTGGCTCATAGCAGGCTCTCCGGCCAACTCGACGGACTTTAGGCGCGGCAATAGCTCTTCCCAAAGAATGCGCATTTCCATCTTGGCCAGATGCTGGCCCAGGCAAAGGTGCGCACCATAGCCGAAGGCTAGGTGTTTGTTGGGCGACCGATCAACGCGGAACGCGTTGGGGGCATCGAACACTTCTTCGTCGCGGTTTCCCGAGGCGTAGCAAAGCATCAGCCAGTCGCCCTTGTTCATGGCTCGCCCGCCAATCTCGGTGTTTTCCATGACGGTGCGCATGAAGGTCTTGACCGGGGTGATCCAGCGTATGGACTCGTCCACGAGTCCAGGAATGAGCGAGGGATCGGCATGCACCTTGGCCAATTGATCGGGGTTTTGCGCCAACCCCCAAAGCGCGCCCGCTGTGGAGGAAGAGGTCGTGTCGTGGCCGGCGGTGGCGACGATGATGTAGTAACCCATCGCTTCGAAGTGGCTGATCGGCTGGCCGTCGATCTTGGAATTGGCGATTAGAGTGCCCAGGTCATCGGTCGGGTTGGCGCGTTTAGATTCCGAGAATGCATTGAAATAGTTGAAAAAATCAGTGATCACGCCCATGTCCATCTGTGCGGCGGGATCGGCCTGGGTATCTGGCTTGCGGCCCAACTCCGGGTCGGATGCGCCAAACAGCTCCTGAGTCAACATCAGCATGCGGGGCTCATCTTCCGGCGGGACCCCCATGATCTCCATGATCACGCGAAGGGGATAGTGCAGCGCCACTTCATTGACGAAATCGCACTCATTGCCCTTGGACAACATGGTCTCAACAGCGGCCTTGGCGATGGTGCGGATGCGCGATTCCAGGCTCCGGATATTTTGCGGTAGGAACCAAGACTGGGTCAGCACCCGGTATTTCATGTGATCGGGCGCATCCATCTGCACCAAGGTGCGCAAAAGATGCGGACTACCACCGGTCATGGCGCGGACTCGTGCATCGACAGCCTGACTGACCATGGTGGCGGAGTTTTCACCGTTCGAAAACAGGGCGTTCTGGCGGCTGATCTCCAAAATGTCGGCATGTTTGGTGGCCACCCAGAAGGGGTCAACGCCTTCGATGGTGGCCTTGCCCATCGGATTATTGGCCCGCAGCCAAGCATAGGTGTCGTGGATGCGACCGTCGGAATAGGCGACGGGGTCGACCAGCGTGTTGGCGTAGTCCTGAGGGATGGCGGCGTCGGCTGAGCTCATCTGGTAATTCCGCGCTCGCTGCCCCCAGGGCAACAAAACCCGCGTCTCCCTTGTGTTGTTATCGCTGTTCACTTGATACTGCGGTGTGCGACGTCGTCGCAAGACTGACAAGAGGCGATGGATAAGATCGCCCGACCGCGGAGGACCCACGATGCTAACCAAGGCTGACGACTATCCCATCCACCAGACCCCGGAGCCCATTGCCTATTCCGGCACAGATCGGAATTTCTACGACAGGTATTTCTTCAACGGCTATCAACCGGACGGAAGCGAATTCTTCGCCGTGGCCTTTGGGGTCTATCCACATCTGAACGTGGCCGATGCGCATTTCTCGGTGATCCGGAGCGGAGTGGAGCACTGCCTGCACGCGTCGCGCCTGCTCAATATGGAACGTATGGATCTTGAGTGCGGCCCCATACGCATAGAGATATTGGAGCCGCTTCAAAAATTGAGGGTCAGCGTGGCCCTGACCGATGGCATTGCCGCTGAGATCACTTTTGAGGGCCGCACATTTCCCATCGAAGAACCGCGTTTCATGCGTCGGATCGGGCCGCGCGCCTTCATGGACTATACCCGCCTCACGCAGAATGTGCGGATAACCGGCTGGATCGAAGTGGACGGCGTGCGTCGTGACTTGGCGGTCGGCACGGTGGGCACCCGCGACCGATCCTGGGGGGTTCGACCGGTGGGTGCGCCCGACCCGCAGCCGACCGTCCCCCAGACCCTGGGTGGCTTTTTCTGGCAGTGGACCCCACTCAACTTTGCTGACCGCAGCGTGTTCTTCCATGTGAATGCGGACCCGGACGGCGCGCCATGGAACACCCGCGCGGTCATCATGCCCGACGGGGCCGGACATGACGGAGGATACCATGCCGAGGGCGCGACCATGGAGGACGTGGCTCTGATCCCCGGCACACGTCACGCCCAAGGCGGAAACCTTGTGATCCCGCTGGCTCAAGGTTCGGCAAAGGTGAAATTCGAGCCGTTCTTGACCTTCCTGATGCGGGGCATCGGCTATGGGCATCCCGAGTGGCGGCACGGCATGTACAAGGGTGATCTGGTGGTGGCTCGGGAAGATATCGACCTGGCCAAGGTCAATATGGCCAGCCCCGAGAACTGGCACATTCAGGCGCTATCCCACGTGACTCTTACGGTGCCGGGCGAGGAGCCCCAGCGCGGCATGGGCGTCTTTGAACAGCTGGTTGCGGGCCCCTATCGGCCGCTGGGCCTGAGTTAGCTGAACCTGACCCCTTGCCTTCCTTTGGTGGGCTTGGGATGAGTGGATATTGATGTCGAGGCAGAGATCTTGGCTGCCGTATTTTGAAAGCTGGACCTTTGACGATTTCGTCTCCTACGGCGCTGAAGTCCGCGTCGCCTAATCCCATGGCCTCGGTTGAGGCGTTGATTTCCGGCCTAGAGGGTGTGGGCTATATCGCTTCACGCCGTATCGCCACGGCGCTCTATATGGCGGTCAATCTGCAAAAGCCGATCCTGGTTGAGGGCTCAGCGGGTGTCGGCAAGACCGAACTGGCCTTGTCCACCGCCAACTTGCTCGGCCTGCCCCTGATCCGGATGCAGTGCTACGAGGGGCTCGATGAGTCCAAGGCGCTGTACGAGTGGAAGTACGGCAAGCAACTTCTCTACACGCAAATCCTCAAGGATCGTATGGGAGTGGCCCTCTCAGATGCGCCCGATATGGACGCCGCCATGGTGCGTCTGCACGGCATGGGTGATCTGTTCTTCTCCGAGCCCTTCTTGGAGCCGCGGCCTTTGATGATGGCTCTGCGGGAGGACGCCGGCTGCGTGTTGTTGATCGACGAGATCGACAAATCCGACGAGGCCTTCGAGGCCTTCCTGCTGGAGGTGTTGTCAGCCTATCAGGTCTCGGTGCCGGAGCTTGGGGTGATCAAGGCCAAGACCCCACCCATCGTCTTCCTGACCTCCAATAACGTGCGGGATCTGGGTGATGCTTTGAAACGGCGCTGCCTCCACCTGCACATTCCCTTGCCGGAAGCCGCGCTGGAGCGCCGGATCGTCTCCAGCCGCGTGCCCGGGATAGAAACCGAACTCACCCGGCAATTGGTGAGTTTTGTACAATCCCTTCGCACCCTGGATCTTCGGAAGTCGCCGTCGATTTCGGAAACGGTGGATTGGGCTCGCGCCCTGATCTTGCTGAACGCTGATACCCTCGATGGCGAGGTGGTGCGGGACTCACTCAATGTGTTGCTGAAGTTCGAGCAGGATATCGTGGCCGTGGAACCGCAGATCGTCGAGATCCTGCGCAAACCCCTGGCCTAACTCTATGCAGGGCGCCCTAGAAGACTTCTTCCGGGCCTTGCGGTCCTCCGACGTCCGGGTGTCGCCGATCGAGGCGATCGACGCCCACCGCACCGTGGCGGCCATCGGCTTCGCGGATCGCGAGCTGTTCAAAGACGCGCTCTGCGCGACACTAGCCAAGAGTGCCGAAGAAGTGGACCGCTTCGACCGGGTTTTCGACACCTTCTTCACCCGCGACGCATTTGAGGCTGCCCCGCCCGCTGATGGCGACCCGATGGAAGGCTTGCCGCAAGAGGCCGATCAGTCTCCCCTCGCTCGGATGCTTCTGGAGGGCGACGCCATGGGCCTGGCTCAAGCCATGGAGGAGGCTGCCGAGAGGGCTCAGGTCTCGCAGATTAGACTCTCCACCCAGCGCTCTCGCCTGACCCGGAAGTTATTGGAGGAAATGGGTCTGGCTGAGATCGAAGCGATCATCGCAGCGGCGCGCAAGCTCGATGATGGCGCGGGGCCCGCCGCTGCCGAACGCCTCGATGCCGCCCGCAAAGCGCTGGCGAAGGAGGCCTCGGCCTATGTGGAGCGCCAACACGAGCTCTACGCATCGGAAAGCGGTCGCACACTGCGCGAGGACCTGTTGGCTCGCAAGGCATTGAATGCTGAGGGCGGCATCGATCCAGTGGATCAAGCTATGATGCAGGCACTGGTCAAGCGGATGGCTAAACGCTTGGCCGACCGATATTCCCGCCGCCGCAGGGCCGCCTGGACCGGACATCTAGACGTCCGCCGCACCCTGCGGAAATCCATGGGCTATGGCGGCATGCCCTTCGATATCGTCTTCAAGACCAAGAAGATCGACAAGCCTTCCATTGTGGCGATCTGTGATGTGTCAAAGTCAGTGGCATCAGCGGCGCAATTTCTGCTGACCTTCCTCTATTCCTTGAACGAGGTGGTCGATCGGATGGAGGCTTTCGCCTTTTCCGGACGGATGATCAGCGTCAATGCGGTGCTGGATGACAACCATATCGAGACCGCGATCCTCGAAGTGCTCAAGCGCATCGGGTTCCAGCAAACCGACTACGGCAAGAGCCTGGAAGACTTTTGTGAGCAACACCTCGACCAGCTTGATCGCCACACGACGGTGATCTTCTTGGGCGATGCGAGGTCAAACTATGCCGATCCACGCTTGGACCTCTTGGCGACAATCCAGAAGCGATCCCGGGCGCTGATCTGGCTCAATCCCGAACCCGAAAGCTACTGGAGCCAAGGCGACAGCGTCATGTATCGCTATGAGCGGTTTTGCCACGTGGCCAAGTCTTGCAACACCTTGGCCCAACTGGAGCGCATCATCGAGGACGTGCTGCGGACATACATCCCGCATTGATGGGCTCAAGCGCGGATCGCGACTTGCGCGCGGGTCAATTCCCTGGAGTCCTTCGTCATGGAGCAAGGCCTATGACCAATTGAGGTCATCGGTGTTGATCGGCAATTGCCGCACGCGTTTACCCGTCGCCGCGAAGATCGCGTTGCATAGGGCAGGCAAGACCGGTGGCAAGGCGGGTTCGCCGAGACCGGTGGGTGACACGTCGCTCTTCAGCCAATGGACCTCAACGGGAGGCGCGTCGGACATCCTGATCAATGGATACCGGTCGAAATTGGCTTCAGTCGCCTGGCCGTTTTCGATTGTCACTTTCAAGCCCAGGGCCATGGAGAGTCCGTCGATCACCGCGCCCTGGACCTGGTTGAGTGCGCCCGCAGGATTGATGATCTGGCGACCGACGTCGGCTGCGACCCACACCTTCTTGACCTTGACCCGACCGTCCTTGGCCACGGCGGCGTGGACGACCTCAGCGAAATAGCCCAGGTGGCTATAGTAGAATGCCACCCCCATGCCCTCGCCCTTTGGCAATTTGGACTTTCCCCATCCGGACTTTTCGGCGACCAAGTTCATCACTGCCACCATGCGCGGCGTGTTGAAGGTGTTGGTTTGAACTGGGCCGATCTCCTGGTTCAACAACGCGATACGGAATGCCATCGGATCGGCACCTGCTGCGTGTGCCAGTTCATCGATGAAGGACTGGACGACAAATGCCAGGGCATTGGAGCCCGGTGCGCGTAGGGGGCCGGTGGGTACGCCCGTGGGGATCAGGGAGAGGTCATAGGTGTAATTGGGCACAAACTTGGCGGGGAACTCAGTGGGTCCCATGCCGGCGCTGTTGGCGGGCTTGCCGTCGCCGCCGCCCAAAGTGACGAAGTGATCGCGCCAGGCGCTGATCTTACCTTCGGCGTCGAGACCGCCGCTCAGATAGTGCCAACCCGCTGGGCGATAGAAGTCGTGCCGCAGGTCGTCTTCACGGGTCCACAGTAGCTTTACGGGCGCGCCGACCTCACGCGCAATCCAGGCGGCCTCAACCATATAGTCATTGGAAAGCCGCCGACCGAACCCTCCCCCGCACCGGGTCATGTGAACGGTTATGTCGGCAGGCTTGATGCCCAGGGTCTTGGCGACCAACTGGCGACCCGGTTCAGGGTTTTGGGTCGGGGCCCAAATCTCCATCTTGCCGTCTTTGTAGTGCGCCGTGCAGTTCTGGGGCTCCAAGGGTGCATGAGCCAGGAAGGGATAGGCATAGGCGGCCGAGATCGTTTTGGCGGCCGCTTTCTGGGCCCCATCAAAATCGCCATCCTTGCGTTCGGTTCGGGCGGGAGTCCTCTGTGACAGGACCAGGGCCTGAGCGTCATAGCCTGCAGAGGACTGTTTGGCGGTCGAGTGATCCTTCCAGGTAATGTTGAGATTCTCGCGACCCTTACGCGCCTGCCACCAACTGGTGGCGACCACAGCGACGCCCGGCAACAAGCCATTTAGCTCCGTTCCGCCCTCTACGATGAATGCTCTCTGGACACCCTTCACCGCCGTGGCGGCGGCGAGGTCCGCGCTCGAAACGCCTGCGCCAAATACCGGAGCTTTTTCAAAGGTCGCAAATAGCATCCCCGGAACCACGACATCTATACCGAACAAGGGTTTCCCCGAGACGATAGCCGGGGTGTCGACTTGGGCGTGAGCCTTGCCGACGATGACGTAGTCCTTCGCATCCTTGAGCTTTAAGGTCTTGGGATCGGGGACCGGCATCGTCGCGGCGAGGGCGGCGAGTGATCCATAGGAGGCCTTGCGCTTTGAGGCCCTGTGGAACACCACGCCGGATGATGTGGTGCATTCGGCGGCTGGAACGGTCCAGGTCTTCGCGGCGGCTGCGACGAGTAGCGCGCGCGCAGCTGCGCCAACCCTACGAAGCGAGTCCCAGTGTAGGGGCGTAGCCAAGCTGCCTCCGGCAAACTGGCTACCGAAGGCCTGGGGATTGTTGTCAGCTTGTTGGGTGCGGACTTGATCCCAGTTGGCGTCCAATTCCTCAGCAATGATCATCGGGAGTGAAGTTTTGATCCCCTGACCGATCTCCGGGTTCTTAGCGGTGATGGTGACGATGCCGTCGGGTGCAATCGTCACGAAGGCACTGAGCTGAGCGGCTTTGGCACCTTGGGCACCGGCTGGAGCAGCCAGGCTAAAGCTCAACATCAACCCACCGGCGGCGGCGCTGGTGGTGATGAAGTCGCGGCGCGTGGCGCTGGGGTGATTTCCGTCGGCCATGATCAAACCTCCGCCTTCTGACCTGAGGCCAGTTTTATCGCTGCACGAATGCGGGTGTAGGTGGCGCAGCGACAGATATTGCCGCTCATGGCCGCGTCAATATCGTCATCCGTAGGCTTGGGCGTTTGGCGCAACAAGGCGGTGGCCGACATGATCTGTCCGGGTTGGCAATAGCCGCATTGGGCGACGTCGAGCTCGCTCCAGGCGGCTTGGACCTTTTTTCCGACACTTGAGGCACCGATCGACTCAATGGTCACCACCTTTGCGGCCCCGACACTTTCGACCGGGAACGAGCAGGACCGGACCGCCGTGCCGTCAATATGGACTGTGCAGGCGCCGCACTGGCCGATGCCGCAACCATATTTGGGACCCAAGATCCCAAGGGTGTCACGCAGGGTCCACAGGAGTGGGGTTCCCGGTTCGACATCAGCCTCGCGGAGTTTGCCGTCAACGTGGAGTTTGTAGCTCATGGGTCGCCGTCTCCCTGGCGGTGGTGTTCGTAGTGTTAGGGCAGCTGAACCACAGAGTCTGTCAGTTCATTGGGATTGTCATCCACCCTGACCGGGAAATGTTGCGCCAGGATGTCACCGCAAAGGCCGATGGCGTGTTCAAAGCCCTCTGCAGGTCGCTCGCTCTTAAATCCTGCGATCAGCAAGCCCATGGCCTGATCCCAGACCCGGGGTGCGACACAGGCCGCCACACCTTCATCGGCGATCAGCTCGGCGAGGCGTTCTTGGATCGAAACATAGATCAGGACACCGGTCCGTTCGCGGGTGGCGGCGAGGTTTTTGGCGAGGAACTGTTCGCGGGCCCGGCGGCGAACCCGCTCGCGCTTCAGGCTTTTTGGCGTCATGGCGCGCCGGATCGACGGGAGCGACACCAAGATAAGCACGGCGAGGAACAGAGTGCCCTGCAGCAGGACCGCACCGCCAACGGCACCGCGCGCTGCGGTTTCTGCGACCATGTCGACTTGAGCCGCAGACCAGCTCACGCCAAACAACTGTGGCACCACGACGTGAATGCCTGCAAGCAGCAGAAGCGCCGGTGCGGCCAAGGCGGCCAGGGCGGCCCAAGCTAAGGGAACCTCACGATAGTCCGAGCTCTCGTTGGCGACGACACAGTAAACCTCGCCCTGAGTTCTGGCTTCGGCAGCTCGTATGGCCGCTTCAACGCGAGATAAGTCTGCGGGTGTCAGCATCTCACCATCCCCCCGAGGATCCGCCGCCGCCGAAGGAGCCTCCACCACCTGAGAAGCCACCCCCGCCTCCGCCGAAGCTGCCACTGCCACCCGAGAAACTGCCGCTGCCTCGACTGTTCTGCAAGATCATCAGCGGCAGCCACCAGAGACTATTTCGTCTCCCACCCAAACCGCGCAGCAAGCCCACAATGACCCAGAACACGATGAGGATAATGATAAAGGGCGGCAGTCGAATTTCGCCCTGTGATTGTGGTGTTGCGGGTTTGGCGGCGATAGCCTTGGCTTGATCATCAGGTAAAGCTAGCTGGGTTATTACGGCCTGGGTGCCCGCGACGACCCCGCTTTCGATGTCACCAGAACGGAATGCCGGTAAGATCTTGGACTGAATTATCGTGGACGAGAGTGCATCGGTGAGCACGGGCTCAAGGCCATAGCCCACCTCAATCCGCACCTTGCGATCATTGGGCGCAACCAACAGTATGACCCCGTCATTGCGAACCTTGTCGCCAATGCCCCAAGCGCGCCCGAGCTGGTAGCCGTAATCCTCGATGGCATAGCCCTGAAGATCAGGGATGGTGGCGACCACCATCTGGCGACCGGTTTGCTGCTCTAAATTAGCGAGATCGGTTGAGAGCTTCTGCTGGACGCTCGCCGAGAGGAGGTGTGCCTCATCGACGACCCGACCCGTCAATGGGGGGAATTTGGGCGCGGCTAGGGCGGTGCCGGCTAGGGCAACGAGAGCCAGGACCGCGACGGTGAGAATACCGCGCGGCCCCGTCGGACGGATCATTGGGCCGGCACGGTCTTACTGGTTGGTGTCGTGGCCGATGGTGTGAAGCTCACGCTCGGAGCGGTCTGCGCTCCAGCCGAAGCCGCAAACATTTCCATGGGCTTGGAGCCCTTGTGGAACATCGCCCAGATGGAATTGGGGAAGGTCTTGAACTCCAGATTATAGTCGCGGACGGACTCGTTATAGTCGCGTCGCGCGATGGTCACCCGGTTCTCGGTGCCCTCCAATTGCGACTGCAGGGCCAGGAAATTCTGATTGGATTTCAGATCCGGATAGTTTTCCTGGATCATCATTAACCGCCCCAAGACGCCAGACAGCTTATCCTGAGCCTGAGCATACTCCTGGAACTTGGCGGGATCGGTAAGGGTCGAGGCATCAACCTTGACCTGAGTCGCCGATGCACGAGCCTGGACCACCTCGACCAGCACACTTTTTTCCTGGGCGGCATAGCCTTTGACGGTTTCCACCAGATTGGGGATCAGGTCGCTGCGTCGCTGATACTGGTTTTGAACCTCGGCCCATTGAGCCTTGGCGCGCTCTTCCTTGGTGGGAATATTGTTGATGCCGCAGCCGGTCAGCATGGCCGGAATAATCAAAAACAAGGCGGCGCGCGATATCCATTGTCGAAGGCTGGCCACGTCGAATACTCCCCAGATCAAAGGCCGCAGGAGGCGACCTCGTGTGTGGAGAGATTAGGCCTTCCAGACGCGGCGGCAAGGGGTCAGGAGACCTCACCCTCGACTTGGCCCAATCGGTCCTTGCCGAAGAACATCTCTTCGCCGACGAAGAAAGTGGGAATCCCGAAGGCTCCGCGCTCTGAGGCTGCGTCGGTATTGGCTCCAAGTTCGGCCTTTACCTCTGGGTCCTGGGTGGCTTCCAGGATGGCCTTGGCATCAAGGCCGCCGGACGTCAGCACCTGCGCAACCACGGTCGGATCATCCATCTTTTGGCCGTCTTCCCACATGGCTTTCAGCACCACTTCCATATAGGCCGGGCCGACCCCCATCCGCCGTGCAGCGATAAAGCCGCGCATGATTAGCAATGTGTTGACTGGAAAGTGGGGGTTCATCTTGAAGGCGGTGAGGCCGTGCTTGGCGATAAACCGACGGGTCTCGAGGCTCTCATAGGCGAGCTTGCCCTTGATGCCGCCAAATGCCGTCATCGGGGCCTGGTTGCCGGTAATCTTGAAGAGGCCGCCGAGCAGGCATGGAATGATGTTCACGTCCGCCCCGGTGCGCTTTTGAATGGCCGGCATCACCTTCCAGGACAAGTATCCGTTGGGGCTGGCAAAATCGAAGATGAAGTCGATGGTTTTTGTCATGATTGCGTCTCCTACCAGGTCTCGGTCCAGGGGCGCAGATCGATTTCGTGCGTCCAGGCCGAGCGTTGTTGTTGGGTTAGCCAGACATAGTTCTGGGCGATCTCTTCTGGCTTGAGGATCGTGTCACCGTCGAGCAGCTCTTGCACATTGGTGCGATTGGCGCGGGTGAAGTTGCCGTCGATGGCACCGTCAACCACGATGTGCGCCACATGGATGCCCAGTGGACCCAACTCGCGGGCCATGGATTGCGCCATTATGCGTAGACCCGCCTTGGCCGCCGCAAAGGCTGAGAACCCCTTGCCGCCGCGCATGGAGGCTGTGGCACCGGTGAAGAGGATGGTTCCCCGACCACGTGGAGTCATAACCCGGGCCGCCTCGCGTCCCGCCAAGAATCCCGAGAAACAGGCCATTTCCCAGACCTTGTGGAACACTCGCGCGGTCGTATCGACAATGCTGAACCGGACATTCGCGCCGATATTGAAGACCACCACTTCAAGGGGTCCAATCTCGGCCTCGATCTTGTTGAACAGGGCGACGGTCTCGTCCTCCGAGCGGGCATCGCAGCCAAAGGCGTGGACCGTGCCGCCGGCGGCGCGGATTTCCCCGGCCAAGGCTTCAAGCTGATCCAGGTTTCGAGCGCGGCGGGTGATGCAGACGCTGTAGCCCTCAGCGGCGAAGGCCTTGGCGATGGCCCCACCGACGCCCTCGCCCACACCGACGATCAGGCAGGCACCTTTGGTCACTTGATGAAGGGGTTCGGGCATGGCGGCTCAACTCAGTTTAGTTTCTGGACTAACTATGATACGAAGGACGCCGAGGTCAAGCGGAGGCGGAAATGAAGTGGGACGATCTGGCCGAGGAGGCCTGTTCAGTGGCCCGCACAACGGCGGTGATCGGCGATCGCTGGACGTTGATGGTTCTGCGCGATTGCTTCCTGGGTGTGCGGCGGTTCGAGGGGTTTCAGGCGCGACTAGGGATTTCTCGCACCATCATCGCCGAGCGACTGAAGCGGCTGACCGACGAGGGTGTGCTGACCAAGGTTAGCTATCAAACCCATCCCGACCGTTATGAGTACAGGCTGACCGAGAAGGGTCTGGCCCTACACCCGCTGATTCTAGCTATCGTCCATTGGGGCGACCGGTTCTATGCCGGGGAAGCAGGCCCTCCGATGCTACATCGACACAAAGCCTGCGGGTGTGATTTCACGCCGGTGACGACTTGCTCGGAATGTGGCGAAGCGGTGGGTGCACGCGATGTTGAAGCGCGGGCTGGACAAGGGCTTGCCATCTCCGGCTAAGTCCCCCGATCAGGAGGAAGCAATGGCTAAGGCAGAATTCGGGCGTGGGCGGATCGAGGCTTTCAGTGACGGAGTGATTGCAATCATCGTCACCATTATGGTGTTGGAACTCCACCTGCCTGAGACGGCCTTGGAGGGGGACTTGTGGACCCAATTGGTCCTGCCCTTGGCCCCAAAACTGTTCGGCTATGCTCTGAGCTTCCTGGTGGTGGCGATTATGTGGGTCAACCACAATGCCCTGATGGACACCGTGCGGCGGGTCGATAGCGCAGTGATGTGGTTGAACCTCAACCTGCTGTTCTGGATGTCGCTAATTCCGTTGGTCACCGGCTTTTGGGGCGACCATCCGTTTGATGCGCCAGCGGTGGCGGCCTATGGCTTTATTCTGTTTGCCAGTTCAGCGGCCTTCACCCTGTTTCGCCGCCACCTGATTACCCAAGAGACCGAGAGCGCAGAATTGGCGGCTCTACATCAACGCGTTATGCGCAAAAGCTTGGTGGGGGTCGCGCTCTATGGGGTGTCCACGCCCCTGGCCTGGGCGTCGCCCTGGATCAGCCTTGCGATCTTCGCTATCGTGCCGGCGATGTTCTTCATTCCAGACTTGAAGGAGATGGAGTGAGTCTCGTCAGGTGCGTGTCGCGAACTCCGCGTCGCCGGTGACCGCCACAACCTGATCATCGAACGAAGCATGGGCGCTGGTGTAGAGGTGGCTGTAGAGACCTCCCGTCGCCATCAGTTCCTCGTGGTTTCCCTGTTCAAGAATGCGACCTTGTTGCAGCACCACGATGCGGTCGGCGTCGCGGATGGTGGCTAGGCGGTGAGCGATGACCATGCAGGTGCGGCCGGCGAACAAGACCTTCAGCGCCTTCTGGATCGCCTGCTCTGTGAAGCTGTCGATATTGGCGGTGGCTTCATCGAGGATCAGGATCTGGGGGTCGGCGACCAGGGCGCGGGCGAAGGAGATCAGCTGGCGTTGGCCCATGGAGAGGTTGCGACCCCGCTGACCCAGGGGGGTGTCGTAGCCGTCGGGCAGTTTCATGATGAAGTCGTGAGCACTGACGGACTTGGCGGCTTCGATGATTCGCTCGCGGCTTGCAGCGGTGTTGTAGCGGATATTGTCCTCGATGGAGCCGGTGAATAGGAAGGGTTCCTGCAGCACCATGCCGATGGTTCGCCCCAGACTGTCGAGGCTGATGTCGCGCACATCATGGCCGCCCACCAAGACCTGGCCCTGGTCGACCTCATAGAAGCGGTGGGTGAGCGCGATGATCGAGGTCTTGCCAGAGCCGGTAGGGCCGACCAGGGCCACGACCTCCTTGGGACGCACGGTCAGGCTGATGTCGTGAAGGATCGGGCGCTTTGGGTCATAGCCGAAGGTGACGTTCTTGAACTCCACCGTGGCAGCGACGTCCTTGAGCTCGATGGCGCCCGGCCTATCGGCGATGGTCACCGGCACATCGATGACCTCGAAGATCCGGTGGCCGGCGGCCATGGCCCGCTGCATGATGGTGTATTGCATGGAGAGCATCCGCACGGGCTCAAAGAACCGCTGCACATAGAGGATGAAAGTGACCATGACGCCGACCTCAAGGCGTGAGCCCAGCACGGCATTTCCGCCCACCACGATGACAATAGCCATGGCTAACCCTGTCAGTACATCGACGGTCGGCACCATGATCTGGGTCATCCAGGACGCGCTGTTCTGAGCGGCGAAATTGTCGTGGGCCTTGTCCTTGTAGAGGTCGAAGTTCAGCGCTTCGCGGCGGGTTTCCTGTACAGTGCGGATGCCGTTGATATTCTCGGCCAAGGCTGAGTTGGCGGTAGACGAGGCGTCACGGGCCAGCCGGAAACTCTTCTTGGAATAGGGCAGCCAGACCGCGCGGATCGCCACCAGAGCCGGCAATACCGTCAGGGTCAGGAGGCCAAGCTTGAGGTCGGTGGTCAGCAAGACAACGGTGATGCCCACCAGCATGATGGCGTCGCCGACCGCACCGTTCATGTTCTCCAGGAATTCCTGAAGCGCGTTCACGTCGCCTTGCAGGCGCGCCATGATGCGGCCCACATGGGTCTTATCCATGAAGCTGAGCGAGACGTCCTGGAAGTGGGCGAACATGGCGCGGCGGACATCAAAGATCACCCGCTGGGCCAGCCTCGCAGAGAGCCATTCCCCGACGAAGAAAAACACGGCCGATATCGCTGCGGCCGCTGCAAAGATCACCAGGGTCTGATTGAGCCCCGCTGGATCATGACCGACCGCGCGATTGACAGCCGCGCCGATCAACCGGGGAATGGCGATCTGGCAGAGCGCGGTGATCAGCACGGCGCTTTGGGCGATCAGGAGCGGGCGCTTATGTGGGGTGAGATAGGCCAAGAATCGGCGCGCCACTGAGACGTCGAATGTGCCGAAAATGTCGTCGCCCTCAGAGCTGCCGAGGGACGCGCGGGGCTTGCGGGGTGCAGCACTTGTCTCGGTCAAGCCCCCACCTCCACGCCGGCCGGAGCCGGAGCCACATCCTCCATCACTGCCTCAGCGTCAGACCGGGTCTGGAGCTCGTAGAGGTCAGCATAGACGCCGGCCTTAGTGATCAATTCGGCATGGGTTCCCCGCTCAACAATCTGGCCTTCGTCGAGCACCAAAATATGGTCGGCATGCATGAGGGAGGAGAGGCGGTGGGCGATGATGATCGTGGCCTTGGTCCGCGTGGCCTCGGCCAAGGCATCGCGAACCCGGCGCTCGGTGACTGCGTCAATGGCGGCGGTCGAGTCGTCGAAGATCATCACGCCGGGACCCGGCACGACGCCGCGAGCGATGCTCATCCGCTGGCGCTGACCACCGCTGAGCGCAACACCGCGCTCGCCGACCCGGGTTTCATAGTCTTCTGGCAGCCCGGCGATATGGTCGTGGATTTGGGCCACCTTGGCGGCCCCGACGATGCGCATATCCTCGGCCCAGGGGTCGGCATAGGCGACATTATGGCCGATTGAGCTATCGAACAGAAAGGCCTCCTGCTGCACCAGACCAACGTATTCACGCAGGGACGGCAAGGTCACGCGGCGGATGTCCACCTCGTCGATCATGATGGCACCTTCGGTCACGTCATAGAAACGGGGGATCAGATTGGCCAAGGACGACTTGCCCGATCCTGGCGGCCCAACGATGCCCAGGGTTTGGCCGGGACCGACCTCGAAGTTGATACCCTTGAGGATCACCTTGCCACCAGGACTATACGAGAACCCGACGCTCTCGAACCGCAGGACCCCTTTTGTGGGAGATAGCGCTAAGGCGTTCGGCGCGTCGGCGATTTCCGGTGCCAAGTCCAGGACCTCAAATAGGCGGGCACCTGACGACGTGGCTCGAGCTGCGGCGTTGAAGATCATGGCGATTTGGCGGACAGGGGTCTGCAGCAGGGTCATATAGGTGAGGTAGGCCGTCAGGGTTCCAACGCTCATTGTGCCCGCCGCGACTTTGTGGCCGCCGTACCAGAGCACGCCGACCAAGGCGGCATTGAAGCTGACCTGCATCACCGCCACGGCCCGAAACCGCAGGGTGATCCGCTCATAAGAATAGGCCAAGGCGTCCATCGAGGCGCGATCAAATTTCATCAGCTCGAATGCCTTGCCGGCGAAGGCCCGGACCACCCGAATGCCCTGGAGGTTTTCCTCCATGGTCAGTGTCAGGACGGCCATCAGTTCCTGGAACCGCAGCCAGGTGACGCGAAGCAGAAAGCCCATTCGCCCCAAAGCCCCAGCCGCAAACGGCACGAAGGACAGACCGATCAGACCAAGGATCGGGTCGGTGGCCAACATTTGCCACGACGCAAATCCGAGCAACATCACCAAGGTGAGCAAGGGCAGCATGCCGCCCTGGATGAATACCCGCGCGCCTTCCAAATCGAGCATGCCGCGGGTGATCAAGTCTCCGGAATGAATACGGTCGTGGAATCCGAACGAGAGGCGCTGAAGTTGTTGGAAGAACGCCAAGCGCAGGTCGTAGCCGACCTGTTGGCTGACATACTCTCCCAAATACCCCGCCCACATGGTCATGACGCCGCGCACTATGGTGGCCGCGATCACCAATCCCGCAGTGAGCCACAGGGCCTGACGCGCGGCGTCATTGTCAGCTTGGGTCAGCAGGTGATGGGCCTGATCGACCGCTCGGCCCAAGAGGCGCGGCAAGGCTAGGCTCGCCAGAGCCGACCCCAAGGCGCAGGCCGACGCAAGCCCGACCAGACCGGGATAGCGCAGGGCAAGCAGGACGATGCGCCGCAAGACACGCGGCATGGCCTTAGCGTCGACGCGGGCCTCCAACGAAATCGTCGGCGGCTCAGAAGACGCCGCACCCCGTCCACTGGGGTGGGAATCACTCATTAAAATATCCGTCGTTCGGTATGGGCCTTAGTCTGGCCCGCGCCGCTCCGACACGCCAGAGGCGTTTTGCCTCAAGTGGCGACAAAGGCTCCATGCAGACTGACCGGTAAGACGACATCGGCGCGCCACGTGCAGATCGGGCCAGCGGCAACGCGCCGGGCATCAAAGACGTGAAGCTCGGTAGCGCGGGCAAGCAGATTGACACTCGGAGCCAGGAGCCAACCGTCGAGTTCTGCCGATCCGGCAGGTCGAGGGACGAACACCGCCTCCTCCATCAAGTGGCCGGGTCCAAAGTCGTAGGCATCGGACTTGCCGGTCTTCCAGTCATGGGTCGCCAGGCCATTGAACAGCGGACCATCGCTACCGGCTCCAGTCGCATGGACCGTGAAACGGCGGGTCGATCCCGCCAGCCGGGGATTATTGCGCGGAAACTCGGCGGAGATCTTGGTGGCATCCATTCGCGCTTTGCCATTGGGGGACAGCGCGAACATGGTCAGGATCGGGCTGGGTTCGGGGGTCCAAGTGCCCTTCATCAGGTTGCGCCCGTTATTGATGGCAAAGCTGGGATTGGCGCTAACACAGCCATCAAACCGCAGAGTGCCGTCGGACTCTTCCCAGGCATCGCCATAGTGGAAGGCAAAGAACGCCGGGAGCTCGAACAGGCGACGCTGAGTTAGATCGTTCTTGTCGAGGACAAGCACCTTGGTGCCCTTTTCAGGGTGCCACGATAGGCTATCGACAAAGGGAAGGACGCTGCGATCCTGGATCCAGGGCTGCAGGATCAGGATGAGATAGCGCTCAGAGGCCGTGAAGTCGTGGATGTAGCTGGCCATGGGCAGGTTGATCAGGTCGGCTGATTTGAGCGATCCATCGCGCGCCAGACGCCAGACCAGGGCCTTGTTGTTCGATATCCCCAAACTCCACACATCTCCGTTGGTGTCGATGCGGGGGTGGGCCAGGAACGGCACATGGGCGAGGTCTGGACGCAGAGTCTTCATGCCCTTGGTCTCGAGGGTCTTTGCATCCATAGCGAACGGTGAACCCGCCTCCCAAAGCGCCCAAACCTCGTTGCCGACCGGGAGCACAGATATATTGGCACCGTTGGTGTCATCATTAGACTCCACACGGGCCCCAGGCTTGGCGGCCGTGCCAAAGCCGGGGGTGACCACCGCATTGGCGGCAGTATCGGTTCGGCGTTTGGGGGTATCGACGAAACGCGCCGTTAGGGTCGCTTCACCTTCAGCCACGCGGAAGGACCGCATCAGGCCGTCACCGTCAAACCAGTGATCGACGGAGCCGCCGGGGCGATGGAACTTGCCCGGGCCGTTGCGATAGAGGCTGCCCGCCAGATCGACCGGCGCGCGACCTGAGATGCGGCGCATGGCGGACGGCGCGACATCTGCGTCAAGGCCAGCAAAGCCGACACGCCAGTCGAAACCCGAGGCGTGACGAAGTTGAGCCTTAGCCTGGGCGAGCTCTGGTGTGAGCACGGAGGCGAGCGCGACGCCCGAAAGGGATTGCAGAAGATTGCGGCGATTCATGACTTTGATCCTACAGGGTCGTATCAATCGATCTCGATGGTTTGGGTATTGTCGCCGGCCTTCACGTCGAAGGACGCAGCTTCCCACTTGGCCGGCCCCATGACGCCATGGGCGTTGTTGGAGAAGGCGAAAGGTTCGGTGGGCATGCCGAAGGGGTTGACCCCCATCTTGCCGTCGCCATCCACGTCGTGGAACGCTTTGATGCCGTAGCGACCCGGTGCCAGTCCCTTGAAAGTGGTCGAGACCACATCGCTTGTCGCCGGCACCATGGCTTGGCCGGAGGTTGGGGCCTTGTCGTCATAGGCCTCGGGACTTCCGGCAAGGGAAAGCATGACGGCTCCGGATTTCGTTTTCACGCCTTCAAAGATGACGGTTAGGGTTCCGGTTGGAGCTTCAGCGGCTAAGGCTACCGGTGCCAATGGGAGTAGGGCGAAGACGGCGCCCAAGAGCAGGATTGGCTTGAGGCGGGGGAGGGTCATGGAGAAACTCGTTCTGTCTGAATTGACGATGAGACCGTTCTATCAAGGGGCTAAACGACGTGCCGCCTGAGACTCGTCAATCGTCACCTTGGCTTCGTGAACTGACAGGTCTGTCGCGCGACGCATCGTCAACCGCCAACGAACCGAGTGTTTGGGCGAGATCAGCCCGGCCTCGGCAACCGGCATATCCATGGCCCTGATCGGGGCGTTGGGACGTCTTTGACAAACAGCCCTTGGCCGGGCCGGTTGAATTTAGCCCGCGATTGCGGCTGCGTCAGCTTCTCCGGTCCGGATCCGCAACGCCTTTTCAAGATCCATCACGAAGACCTTGCCGTCGCCGATCTTGCCGGTGTTGGCGGTGCGTGAGATGGCCTCGATCACGATGTCGGCGATATCGTCAGGGACGGCGATTTCCAACTTCACCTTGGGCAGAAGTTTCACTTCGTACTCTGCGCCTCGATAGACCTCGGTCTTGCCGCGCTGGCGACCATAGCCCCGAACCTCGGTGACCGTGAGGCCGGAGGCACCGGCTTCGGTCACGGAATCGAGCACGGCATCCAGGCGGCTGGGCTTAATCACTGCGACGATCATTTTCACGGGGCGGCTCCACATCGTTGGATCTTGAAGCTAGGACGAACTTAGGGGCACTCCAAGGGGCGTTGAAACATTGATTGCCCGAGCAGCGGGCGCGCGGCCCACGGGTACGGGGTTGAGCGCCGGGGCCGCCACCGCGCGCCGCACGCGCAAGGCCCGAGGTTTGACCGCAAAAGTCTGCTTGACCGCCTCCATGAGCACGAGGCCGGCAAACCCCGGCCAGAGCCGAGAACCGGCCTGCTCAAATCCTTCGGCCCAACCGACCATCCAGTCTACCGGCGGCAGATAGAGGGCGCGCGTCCAACCGCTGGGCTCCAGCTCGGCTTCACGCAGCAACTCAGCCAGTTGGCTGCGGCTAAAGGGCTGACCATGACCAAAGGGCGTGGACTCAGCGTTGGCCCAGGCTCCGTTTCGTGCGGCAACGACCACCACCAGGCGTCCTGATGGGGCGAGCACCCGCCAGACTTCGCGTAACATGGCTAGCGGATCAGGGCTCTCCTCCAGGGTATGAACCGCCAAAATTCGGTCAAACAGGGCGTTGCGAAAGGGCAGGCTGTCCTCACCGGTAAGCGCTGAGAGATTGGGTCCGTCGGAGGGCCAGAGCTCGACGCCCTGCTGCGCCGGCATGGCGGCAACCACCCGTCGAGCCCCGGCGCGCATCGTTCCAAGCCATGGGGTGGCATAGCCGAGGCCGAGAATATCCAATCCCTTAGTGTCGCCCCAACTTTCGGTCACTTTGCGTGCCGCCATTTCGCGCGCGACTTGGCCAAGGCGAGAACCGTAGAACTGTCGAAGATCGAGAACGTCGCGACGCATGTGATAGAGTTAGGCCTAGTCGCGGGCCTTCGCGAGCCCTACCTAGGGCGGAAAGTCTTTGAAGCGGAAATAATCATGTCGATCACGGTCCATCAATTTGCGTGTCTGTCCGACAACTACGGGTTTCTGGTGCGTGATGATGCCACGGGGCTCGCTGCATGCATTGATACGCCGGACGCCACAGCGATACTTGCCGAGTTGAAGAAGACCGGCTGGAAGCTGGCCCTGATCCTCAATACCCATTGGCATCCAGATCACGCTGGCGGCAATGCGGAGATTAAGGCGGCTACCGGGTGCGAGGTGGTTGGTCCGCCGGAGGTCGAGCGGTTGTCACCGGTCGATCGCCAAGTTGGTGGCGGGGATATGGTGATGCTGGGCGAGACCCGTTTCGAGGTCATCGAGTCCGGCGGGCATACCCTTGGTCACATCGCGTTCCACGACGCAGCCGATCATGTGGCCTTCGTGGGAGACACCCTGTTCGCCTTAGGATGCGGGCGGTTGTTCGAGGGTACGCCTGCCCAAATGTGGGACAGCTTGCAAAGGCTAGCGGCCTTGCCGGACGATACCAAGGTCTATTGTGCGCACGAATATACCGCGTCGAATGCGCGGTTTGCGTTGTCGGTGGATTCAGATCCGGCCTTGAAGGCCCGCACTGAACAAATCTTTGCGGCTCGTGAGCGCGGCGAATGGACGGTGCCGACGACCATTGGTCTGGAGAAGTCTACCAACCCGTTCCTGCGGGCTCCGATCCTCAAGCCGGGCATGATCCCGCACGAGGCGTTCGGTGCCGTCCGCGCCGCAAAGGACGATTTCAAGGGTTAGTCTGGCCAGGCCCGCGTCAGAAAGTCCCGCAGCCGCGCGTCGCCGTCCTCGGTGATCGGATAGGCTACCCCCAAGGCGGCGCAGGCGGCGCGGCCCTCAGTCACCAGGGCGTCGAGGACCTTCAGGTGGGCGGTCAATAGCGCGGCCTTGTCCTGGGTCGCCAACCCGGCCAGGACCTCAGCGGTCAGGGCGTCCAGGGTCGCGCGGTTGGGCTCAGTCACTCGCCGGGCCAGGGAAAACGGATTCTGGTAGAAATTGGCGGGGTCGAGCTGCAGGGCCATCAGCTGCGCCACCTGGGCGTTGATGAGGTCCAGCTCGATCATGGCGAAGGTCGACCACTGGCCGCGCCGTAGGGTCCGCAGCGGCCAGGTACCCCCCTGCCGGGTCATCCGCAGGATCACGCCGAGGATGTGGCCGACCACCGCAACCGGCGCGCGCCAGTCGGTGTTCAGCCGCCCCGCCAGCCCGGCCTTGTCCACCCGCAGAACAACCGCCGGGCGCGGTTGGCTCACGGCGTGCGTGGTGGCCTCGAAATAGAGATCCAGCCGCACCCCTTCATCCAGTAGGGCGTGGACGCATTTCAGGCCGGGCGTCGTTCCGTCCGACCAGGCGATGATCGGGCGCAAAGCCGAGACGATGGCCTCGCGCTGGGCGAACACCTCCTCGAGGGAGGCGTCGGTCACGGCCAGGATGGCGTCTATGTCAGATAGGGGATCGGCGTCGCCTCGGGCCAAGCTGCCCTGCAACCAGAGCCCCTCGATGCGCGGATCGGCCTCGGCGAAGGCAGTCAGGGCCGCCAGGGTCGCATCGCGCTCACCGACGAAATCACTTTCCAGCATGCCGACTCTCCCCCGTCTTCGTGTCAGGCTTTGAGCCGTCGTCGGGGGGAAGGCAAGTCTGGCTAGGGTTTGCCGGCCGCAGCGATAATTCTGTCGGATGACGGACGACCCGCTAGGCCCTCGGCCGGGGCAACGATGATCCGTATGATGCCCTGTTCCAACCGGGCAGAAGCTTTCCGCCCCTCGATAAGCTCGATCTTCACAATCTTCGCTAAGAGCGCTTTGCCGTCCGCCCTGTGGGTCATGCGGATCACAGCCTCAGCGGCGACCATGGCGGCATCGGCGGTCAGGGCCGAGGATGACGGCGAGGCGTCAGCTTCAAAGGGGATGAGCCGGCGCGCGGCGCGGGAGGCCTTGGAGCTGGCCTGCGCCAAGCGTTCCAGCAATTGCTGCGGACCTAGCTGCACCAACCGCAGCGCCGATCCGGCACCAGACAACGCCGCTGCGCTGCCGCCTGGACGTCCGGGGGTGAATAGGGTCAGCCCGCCAAGCCTCGTTGCGCGCAACACCGGCTCATCCAGATCGTTCATGTAAATCACGTCGCCCCGCGGTGCCATCTGGGGACGCAGGACCCAGACCTCCGGGCTATCGTCAAATTTCATCAGCGGCCGGGCTTGGCTGCGATCCAGAACGAAGGTTTCGCCCTCCTGGCTGACAAATCTTGCAATGGGTTGGACCATGGACTGCGCTGGCGCTTCGGGGCGCGCGCCGAACAGACTTCCACGCAACGCTGCCGCATCCAGGGCAAACGCCGATTGCGCGGCTAAACTGACCGCAGCCACGGTCAAGGCCGCGACGACGGCACCGCTGCCGCCTCTTTCAAACCACTTGCGCATCATCAGGACTGATCTGGTAACCGCCGAGTTGGGCGGATTTTGGACGCGCCCCAAAATCAGCCGGCCATATATTGACCGCCGTTCAAGGACAGGGTCGAGCCCGTGACATAGCCGGCATGTTCCCCGGCCAGAAACGCCACCATGTCGGCAATCTCGTCACCACGCCCCAACCGGCCGACAGGAATCTGACCGATGATGGCGGCGAGCACGTTTTCAGGAACAGCCTGCACCATTTCGGTGTCGATATAGCCAGGGCAGACACAATTGACGGTAACGCCTTTCTTGGCATTTTCCAGGGCTAGAGCCTTGGTAAAGCCGATGACCCCGGCCTTGGCGGCGGAGTAGTTGGTCTGACCCATCTGGCCTTTTTGGCCGTTGATCGATGAGATATTGATGATCCGTCCCCACTCGCGCTCGCGCATGCCTTCGATCACATGGCGGGTCATGTTGAAGACCGAGTCCATATTCACACGAATGACCTCGGACCATTGTTCAGGCTTCATCCGATGGAACACACCGTCTCGGGTGATGCCGGCATTATTGACCAACACGTCAATGGGACCGAGCTCGGCGCTGACCGCCTCGACCGCACGTTGGCAATCCTCAAAGGACCCGACATTGCCCTTGACCACCATGACGCCCAGGTCCTTGGCGCATGCGGCGGCGGCCTCTTCATTGCCTGAATAGCCGGCGGCCACACTCATGCCGTCAGACTTAAGTCGCTCGCAGATCGCCCGACCAATGCCGCGGGTGCCCCCGGTGACGAATGCCACTCTTCCCATCGTTTCTCTCCCGGTAATTCGAATTGCGCAGCCGATTTGCCCAGCCTGCGCCTAGACTTGTTGAACGCACATGGCCACGCCCATGCCGCCACCGACGCAGAGGGTCGCTAAACCCTTGTTGGCTCCCGAGCGTTTCATCTCGTGGACCAGGGTGGTTAGGATGCGAGCGCCGGAGGCACCGATCGGGTGACCAAGGGCGATGGCTCCACCGTTGACATTGACCTTGGCGGGATCAAGCCCCAGGTCGCGAACGACACAGATCGACTGTGCGGCGAAGGCTTCATTGGATTCAATGAGATCAAGGTCGCTGACGGTCCAACCGGCCTTTTCCAATGCCTTACGACTGGCCGGAATAGGCCCGGTTCCCATGATCTCGGGATCGACCCCGGCTGTGGCCCAGGAAACGATGCGGGCCAACGGCTTCAAGCCACGTTTCTTGGCCTCATCGGCGCTCATCAGCACCAGGGCCGCGGCGCCGTCGTTCAAGCCGGAGGCATTTGCGGCGGTCACGGAACCCTCTTTGTTGAACGCAGGCCGAAGGCCTGACACGCTCTCAAGGGTCGCGCCGTGACGAATATATTCGTCTTGATCGACAACGATGTCGCCCTTGCGGCCCTTAATGGTCACCGGGGCTATCTCACCGACGAACCGACCGGCTTTTTGCGCGGCCTCGGCCTTGTTCTGGCTGGCGACGGCGAAGGCATCTTGATCTTCGCGGGTGATTTGCCAGCGACTAGCGATGTTCTCGGCGGTCTGGCCCATGTGATAACCGTGGAAAGCGTCGATCAAGCCGTCGCGGGTCATAGTATCGATGAAGGCCATATCCCCCATCTTGGTGCCGTTTCGCAGATTGGCAGCATGAGGTGCCTGGCTCATGCTTTCTTGTCCGCCGGCAATCACAATGGATACTGAACCGTCCGCGACTTGCTGCGCACCCAGAGCGACGGCGCGAAGGCCGGAGCCGCAGAGTTGGTTTAAGCTCCAGGCCGGGCTCTCCATGGGAATACCGGCGTTCATCGAGGCTTGGCGCGCAGGACCCTGGCCCGCGCCGGCCTGTAGAACCTGGCCCATGATCACTTCACCGACATCCGATGCCAGGATCCCGGCGCGTTCTACCGCTGCCATGATGGCAATCTTGCCCAACTCATGGGCCTGAAGTCCGGATAGGGCTCCGTTGAACGAACCAACGGGGGTGCGGGCGGCCGAAACAATGACAACCTCGGTCATGGGAAGCTCCTTTGGCTAGGTCTCGGCGTATCTATTGTCTGGGCGGAGCCATTGGGCAAGGGGGCGACCGGTCGCTTAATCGGCGAGGTGTCTTTCCCTAACGCCTCCCATCCGCGATACTGCACCGCAAGAGCATGGTCCCGTGCACTGCGGAACCCGGAGGAAAAGGCATGGCGGACGTTCCCGGCGGCAAGAGCATCAATGATCGTGTGATCATCAAGAAGTACGCCAACCGGCGACTCTACAACACGTCTTCGAGTTCCTATGTGACCCTGGAACACCTATCGGAGATGGTCAAAAAAGACATGCACTTCGTGGTCTTTGACGCCAAGACCAACGAAGATATCACCCGCTCCGTCCTCACCCAGATCATTGTCGAGGAAGAGGGGCGCGAGGGGCAGAACCTTTTGCCCATCCAGTTCCTGCGGCAACTCATCGGTTTTTACGGCAATTCCATGCAGGCGTTCCTGCCCAGCTATTTGGAGCTGTCGCTCTCGACGTTCGCCGATCAGCAAGACCGTATGCGCTCGCAGTTTGTCGGTCTTGGCAAGGGGCCGGGCCTTGGACCCTATGAGGACCAGATCCGCCAAAACCTAGCCTTGTTCGACCGCGCCATGAAGATGTTTTCGCCCTTTGCCGCGACCCGCGCTGAAGAGCCACCGCCAAAGCCCGCAGAGCGGACTACGCCAAGCGTTTCAGACGATGCCCTGAGTGACCTGAAGAAGCGCATGGAAGAGATGGCGGTGCAGATCGAGAAACTGGCATCGAAGTCTTAGGCGGGAACGCTTTTTTTAGGCACCGGTGTCATGGTGCTCGGCAATGACTTCGCCAATTGACCCCATTCACCGCCCAGAACGAGCTCGACGCGGCGAGCGGCGGGGCACCGAACGCCGTGTAATCTCGGTCGAAGTCAGCGAGGATCGCAGTGTCCCAGTAGTCATCGAGCAGATCGCTGCACCGAAACCCGAACCCGCGCGGGCTCCTGAGGGCGGCTCGACGTTCAGCGCCCAATTGATGGGTCAGGCAGGCCAGAAGCGGGGCCTTCGCGGTGGCCCGTTGGTGATCGATGCAGCACAAGGCGCATACAAGAGCGTGGAGTATTCAGGCCCGGCAGAACGTCGCGCGCGGTTGGGTCAGATCACCGAGACGGAAATCTAAAGTGACAGGGCGGTTCAGCCCACCGTAATCCAGCCGGGGGACAAGCTCGACTGCTGGACCCCCACAAGAATCAATTGGCCGCCGCCATCCATATTGATCACAACGTCGCTCCCGACCTGAGACACTTGATAGATGGTGCCGACATCCAGGAGCACTCGATCACCCTCCAAACGGTTGAAGTCTAATACCCGATCAACGCCGGCGTCGGCAAAACTGTGGAAGATGTCGGCACCACTGCCGCCGGAAATCGTGTCATTGCCGCGGTCTCCAGACAACCAATCATCGCCGGCCTGGCCGGTCAGGCTGTCATCGCCTTGACCCCCACGGACCGTATCGGCTCCCACGCCGCCGTCGCAAGTGTCGTTGCCCAGATTGCCGTAAACCAAGTCGTTACCACCATCGCCGTAGAGCAGGTCATTGTCCTTGCCGCCAACGACCCAGTCATTTCCGCCACCGCCGGAGGCGGTATCGTTGCCCATATTGCCGTTGATGTCGTCGAAACCGGAACCGCCGACCAACGCATCATTGCCCTCGTCGCCCCTGAGATAGTTCGAGCCTGAGCTGTCGGTGATGGTGTCAGAGCCGGCACCGCCGAGCACAGTGTCATTTCCGCCGCCGCCCTCAAGTTGGTTGTTCAGGGCATTGCCGGTGATGCTGTCAGAGCCGCTGCCCCCGATGGCATTTTCGATGTCAGCGCCCTTAGCAATGGCGACATTGCCGCGATTACCCCCGACGTCAGAAAAGAATCCCTGGCGCAATTCGATCACTTGGCTCGAGGAATATCCCGAGAAATCAAAGGTATCATTGCCCCCGGCGTCCCAAACAGCGAATTGAGCCTTTGTAGCGTTGGAGGTCAGTAGGTACCACGGCCTGTTTGCGTTCGAATTGAAGCCGTAGACCGTATCGCCGGTCCGCGTGCTCATGTTCGCGCCGTACTCTTCCTGGGCAGCGGCTATGTCATCCAACAGTGGTGCGGCTGAATAGCCGGGAAGATTTGCGCCGGTGTTGAAGCCACCGAAATAGCTCATGACTGTATATTGGCGACTGTCTTCGTAGTAGCTGGCATGCAGGCTATAGGTGAGGGTGTCATTGCCTGCGGCGTCATAGTCTGACGGGTGATCCAGTCCGATAGCGTGGCCGATCTCGTGGACAATGGTCAGGCCGCCATAGCCCCCGACGTCCGGTGCCGCATTGTAGTCGAAGCTGTTATTGACCCAGATGTCCCCGGCCCGCGCATTTGCACTGCGTGATCCGGGGAAATAGGCGAAGGCCACAGCCCCATCCTCGCCGGAAAAGTAGTTCCCAAGTAGCATCGAAGCGTCGTCGGAGAATGCCGCTTCGCCGAAGGTCCCTGAACCAACACGCACGAAAGTGATGTTGGCGACGTCGGACCATCCGGTCATTGCCAGTTCGGCCTGAATAATCTGAGCATCATTGAACCGGGAAAATCCCGCCGTGTCGGTGGGCATGACGGCGGGCTGAGTGGACCGAAAAGCATAAGTAACGGTGGTCGAGCCACCCAACACACCACCCCAGCCGGCCTGGTCCCCCGTCAGGCGGCTCGCGGCTTGATCTATTGTGAAGCTGGGCTTGCCATTGTCTGTCGCGCCGGTACGGGCATCGGCGTTGAGATAGCTATGAGGTCCACCCCCCGAAAAGGCCAATCCCGTTCCGCCGAAGTCTGTTTCGAATGCCATGGCGACCAAACCGACTCCCAATGGGCGAACAATCACTCTAGAATACACGCGTCAGGCGAACAAGCTGAGCCGCAAATTTGCTCAGCAATGTGACCGGTTTGTGATTGAGTTCCGGAGGGGTTTAAGAATCGTGACTACGCGGGATCCTGCGTCCTCGGAAGATGGTTGGCGCCAGAGCGGTGTGCGAGTAATTGCCGCCGATCAGCTGGATGATAACACCCCCCAGACAGCTGGGATGAACCGGGCGGCGGCAATCAACCTTGCCAGGGTCGGTGCGCAGAAGCTCTGGGCCGGGACGGTGCATATCCACGCCGGTGCCAAGACGGGTGCCCACCACCATGGCCCCCTGGAAAGCGTGATCTATGTGCTTAAGGGGCGAGCCCGCATGCGCTGGGGCGAGGCGTTGGAGTTTGTGGCCGAGGCGGGGCCGGGCGACTTCATCTATGTCCCGCCCTTCGTGCCGCACCAGGAGATCAATGCGTCAAGCGAAGAGACCCTTGAGTGTGTTCTGGTGCGCAGTGACAGCGACGCGGTGGTGGTCAATCTGGACATCGAGCCTGTTGAGAAGCCGGAGGGG
>JANLPK010000022.1:0-6574 GCA_031367205.1 Alphaproteobacteria bacterium | reverse complement strand
CTCATCGCCTTGGCACCACCAGCCTTGGCAAGAACCATCGTAATCGCCGCCGTCAACGTCGTCTTGCCATGGTCAACGTGACCAATCGTGCCGATGTTGCAATGCGGCTTGTTGCGTTCAAATTTCTCTTTGGCCATGGGTTCCTGCCGGCAGTCTAAGGGTTGGAGCGGGTAGCGGGAATCGAACCCGCATATTCAGCTTGGAAGGCTGCTGCACTACCACTGTGCTATACCCGCGAAAGATCGGCACTCGAAAGAGCCTCCTGGAAAGTGTTAAGCTCCGGCGCGTGGTGGGGGAAGTAGGACTCGAACCTACGAAGGCGTACGCCAGGGGATTTACAGTCCCCCCCCTTTGCCACTCGGGACATTCCCCCAGCGCGCTTAGAGCCCTATCAAGGTGCGGAATTTCGTCCGACCCCAATTTGGAGCGCGTCTTATAGTGGCCTCGCACACCGAACGCAACGCACGCCCTGACGCTTCGAAAAACCGGGCCGGAAAGCCGGGTCGAACGCCGTTTCGGCCCCGCCGTGACGCGATTTCCGACGATTGGTTGTGGGGTTGGCATGCTGTGGTCGCCGCGCTGGAGAATCCGGCAAGGCCTAAACCTGGGCGTCTCTTGGCCACTCTGGATCGCGGCCGCGAGATCGAGAAGCGATTCGGTGTCGACCTGAGGTTTGAAGTAGCTGATGGCCATGGGATCTCTCAGCTTCTTCCACAAGGCGCGGTCCACCAGGGTATTGCGGCCCAGATTTCAGAACCTGAGGCTTTGTCCCTCTACGACCTCGAACCCAAGGACGGCGCGGTGCTGCTCCTACTGGACCAAGTGACGGACCCTCAGAACGTGGGGGCCATACTGCGCTCTGCTGCGGCATTCGGAGCTGCCGGCGTAATTCTGCAGGATCGGCACGCACCCAAACTCTCCGGCGCCTTGGCGAAGGCCGCCGCAGGTGCCGTAGATCGCGTGCCAACCGTTCGGGTGACAAACCTCTCGCGCGCCCTTGAAACCCTCAGCCAGGCGGGTTGGCGTACGATCGGCCTTGCAGGTCAAGGCGTCCTATCCCTCGACCAAGCGCTGGACGGCAGTCCGACAGTCCTTGTCTTGGGATCCGAGGGCGACGGCATGCGCAGGCTGGTCGCAGAGCATTGCGATGAACTGGCTCATATACCCATGCCGGGTGGCTTTGAGAGTTTGAACGTTTCAGCCGCCGCCGCCGTGGCGTTGTATGAGGCCTGCAAACCTCGCCCATAGGGAGAATCATCTGGGAATTGAAGGCGTTTGGCGCTTTGTTTGCAGATTGAAACAAGTTCGGCGGTGATCCGTTAAACAATGGAACACCTCAACGCTTGGATTGGGCTGTAGAAGATAGGATGCTCGAGTGGCGCGCGTACCTCAAAATCTGTGGTTTTCCGGCGCATCTTTCGCCGCGCTCTTGCTGGTCGGTGGATGCAGCGGTCGTTCGACCTACGAACCCCCCATCGCGGCTGAACCCGCACCACCGCCCCCCCATGCTGCGGGGCTAAGCTCCGATGGCACCGGCCTGCTCGGGGGGCCGGTCGACAAGGGTGCGGCACATGCCGACGGTCTCATTACCTATCGACGGGCGGACGGCATGCAGGTGACGGCGATGCGGCCCATTGCCAACCCTGACGACACCGCTCCGCCGACCAGGCTTGCCGCGACAGGCCGCCGTATGGCGCACCGCGGACATCACCGGGTACATCGGCAAATTGAGTCCTCGCGCGTTCAGGCCTCACTCCCGAGATATCATCCTGCGTCGATATCGCCCGCACGACCACACACTGCTGTCGGGGCGCGGCCCGTGCCACAGCCGCCACACGTCAACCCAGTGACCGCCCGGCATGTGACACCCACCCTGCCGCTTCCCGTCCATGTGCCGACCCGACCCGCACCGATGCCCTCTCGTCAGTCACAAAAGGATTGGGTGAAGGCATCTCCGAATTCCACGGGCTGGGCTACGGCTCCCGCCACCAAGATACTGGACGAAGCGAAGACATCGCCAACAACCTCCGGCCCGTACTCGCAAAGCGTAGCGGTATCTGTGCCAACACCCTTACCCATACCCTCTGACGCCAAGTTGGCGGGTTTGCAGGCGCAACTGGCTCCCCAAGTGGCCAAGGCCGCTCGGCTTGAAGTTCCGGCAGGCCTGATCACCGGCCAAGCTGTCGCCGCGCACCTCACCTTGCCGACGGACCTGTTGGAATCGATCCAACGTGAAGCGCCTAAACATGGCCTCGGTGCCGCAGCGAAAGCCGTTGAAATTACCGCCACCTTGATGGGCGATGGCTATGACGTCCGCCCCGACGGGGCACAAACCCGGCACCTGGAGTCCGGTATCGCGCCCGATTTCACCTGGCAGATCAAGCGCGGTGTTGGATCGGCCGGACCGCTGCGTGCCGATGTGCAGGCCGAGCTGGTGGGCGCTCACCAGCCGCTAGACTTCGCATTGGCCAGCGTCGGACCCCAGACGGCAAAGGCCACCCAGGTCGGCAGTGCACCCCGCACCTGGTTGGGTCCGCTGGACAAGAACGGTCAAAGGACGGTTCTGGGCGCGTTTCTGGTGCTCGCGGCCGTGTTCATCGCTGCCCTGATTGCCAGAAATGCGGAGGCCCAACGCCGTCGCGCCGAGCGGCGTCAAAAGTTCACAAAGCTCTCTGAATACAATCGGGCAACCGGCCCGGACACGGCCAATCACTATGCCACTGAAGACGAGGCAAGGGCTGCTCAAGTGCGCCACGATGACGAAGGCCGTAAGTCGATCGAAGACTGAGAGGCCCCGGCGCGGGTTCGCCGCACCGAGGCCTGATCTTAGAGCAAGTCACCTCCGGCTGCCGCAGCCGTGGTTCCATCACGCTCAAAAGCCTTGATCACATTGCGACCGACGGTCCAGCGGTGCACCTCGTCGGGCCCATCGACCAGACGCTGCGAGCGGATATGGGTGTACCAAGCCGCCAACGGGGTATCGGTCGAATAGCCCAACGCCCCGTGCAGTTGGATCGCCGTATCGACAACCTTATGAACCATGTGGGCGAGGAACACCTTGGCGATGGAGTTCTCCTGGCGAAGATCCATGCCCTTCTCGGCCTTGTAGGCGATGTGCAGCAGCATCAGCCGAGCCATATAGAGCTCGCTGGCGCAGTCGGCGAGCATCCACTGGACCCCCTGGCGCTCCGACAGCTTCTTGCCGAAGGTCTCGCGCTTGGTGACGTGAGCGGCCGCCATATCCAGAGCCCGCTGAGCCATGGCGACATTGTGCATCCCGTGGCGCAAACGCCCATAGGCCAAACGGTGTTGGCCCATGTTGAAGCCCTGCCCCTCACCGCCCAACAGGTTCTCAGCAGGAACCACCAAGTCCTTGATATCAATCTCGGAATGGCCGCCACCCATGATGTGGCTAAGCGGTCCCTCCTTGGCCATCGTGCCGATGTCGCGCTTGATGATGTAGCCTGGGTTGGGCAGCTCAACGATGAACGTCGAATAGCGCTGATGGCGTGGCGCATCAGGGTCGGTCATAGCCATCACCACGGCCATGTCGGCGGCACTGGCCGCTGACGAGAACCACTTCTCGCCGTTCAGGATATAGTTCTCGTTGCCGTCCTTGACCGCCCGGGTCTGCATGCCTGTCGCATCGGCTCCGGCGGCCTTCTCGGTCATGGAATAACAAACCCGCTTTTCACCGTTCAGCAGCGGCTTGAGAAACCGCTCCTTTTGCTCCGGCGTTCCGTGCGCCAACAGAGTCAGCATGGTGGCGTCGTCCGGGCCCTGGCTGTTCATGGACAATGCGCCCAGGTGGCTCTCGCCCAGCTCCATCTGCACCAAGGCATTGGCCAGCGGGCCCAAGCCCATCCCGCCATACTCCTTGGGGATGAAGGGCAACCACAGACCCCGGCCCCGCGCCTTGTCGCGCAACTCAGCCAGGACAACCTTGAACGACTCTTTGTCCACCAGTCGCTTCTCAGCTGGGATGCATTCCTCATGGACCCATTGGCGCACCTTGGCGCGGATAGCCTTGGCTTCTGCTGGAATTTCGAAATCGATAGACATGGTCGTTCCCTAATCGTGTTTTTCTCTGTGGCCGACAACGTCAGCCCTTTAGGCCCATTGAGCAAGACCGACGTGGCGTCAGCTCGAGCATGTTCCGATAAGTGGGAACCGGTTATCGGGCCTAAACATGCTCTAACCTTTTGAATTAGAGCCCTTTTCCCCTTTGGACGCTTCCGTCTAAAGGGGAAGAGCTCTAGGCAATTCGACGCGGTAGACCTTGGCCGCTGTGCCGGAAAACAGCGCCGTCTTCTCATCCGCCGAAGACCCAGCCGCCAAATGCTTGAAGGCGTTCCACAATATGTCATAGGTGCAACTCCCTAGATCCACGGGGAAATTGCTCTCGAACATGCAGCGATCTACGCCAAAGGCTTCAATGCAAGTTTCCACATAGGGCTTCCACTCAGCCGCCAACTGAGCCGATGGCGTCGCCGGTTCGCTGAGGAATGAGTCAAAGCCTGGGAACACCATGGCCAGCCCACCGACCTTACAACTAACGTTTGGGCAGGCCGCCAGGTCCAGGATCGCCTGCTTCCAGATCGGGAACCGCTCGGCCCTGCGTCCCGCATAGGTTCCGATCCCCAATGGGGTGCCGACGTGATCCAGGATGATTTGGGTATCTGGAAAGGCCCTCGCCAAGTCGATCAGGTCGGGAAGCTGTGGCTCCAACATCCAGGCATCGAAGGACATACCCAGCGGAGCCAATTGAGCGAACCCCTCACGGAATGTGGGATTAAGGTAAAGCCCAAGTTCGCGACCCGTCATCGGTCCCAAGACCTCAGGATCATTGTCAGCTGCGGCGGCATGACGGATCCCACGGAACCGGCCTCCCCCAGCCACCACATGGGCTTCCAGAACATCGCGGGCCGCAGCGCCGAGCATCAAGTCCACATGGCCCACGATTGCCGCACAAGCCCGCACCGGGCCGTAATTGCCGCTGGCCGTCATGGCCGCAATGCCGTTGACGAACTCAGTCTCACCCACCGGGCGCATTGCGGCGGGTCCCTCCCGCCGGTACATGGAGCCGCACTCCATGTAGACCGTGGCTCGCACATTGTGGCCGGAACCCATGTCGGCCAACAGTTCGTGCAACAGATAGCGAGGCACCTTGCGGATCACTTTCTCAAATCCATGGGTCGGTGGCGGCAAGGCGGCCATGCGGGCGGCCGGTCGGTCCCACAAATGGTGGTGCGGATCGATGATCGGCAGGTCGGGTTCCAGTATGGCTTCTGAGTAGGTGACGGCACTCATGACGGATCCTCGAAAACTTTGAGTTCGGATTGTCGCGCGACACGGCGACGCGCACAACCATTCACCCGACCTTGCCCAATCGAACGCGGTGCCTCATCTAGAGGAAATGGCATTTCTTGAGAATCTTCCCGCCGCCGGCGCGCTGATCGCGTTCTTCCAGGTCTTGATGATCGACCTAGCCCTGGCTGGCGACAACGCCGTCGCCGTAGGCATGGCGGCTGCAGGACTGCCCGCTGCCCAGCGCCGCAAAGCCATCATCTTTGGCCTGATGGGCGCCGTGGTGATGCTGATCGGCTTTGCCCTGATCGCCCGCACTTTGCTCGTCCATGTCCAGGGTCTGATCTTCGGCGGCGGCCTGCTGTTGCTCTGGGTCTGCTGGAAGATGTTCCGCGAGATGGGCGACAAGGGGCGTGAGGAAGTTGCTGAGGGCGAGGCCGCTCTACAAGATGCAACCGGCGTGGACATCGGCGCGAACCCCAAACACGCGGCACCTGCCAAGACCATGGGTCAGGCCTTGACCCAAATCCTGTTGGCCGACCTCGCAATGTCCTTGGACAACGTGTTGGCCGTGGCTAGCGCCGCCCGGGAACACCCCCAAGTGCTTGTGGCAGGTCTGCTGATCTCCATCACCCTGATGGGGGTCGCGGCGACCTATATCGCCAAGCTCCTGCACCGCTTCCCCTGGATCGGCTACATCGGCCTGATCATCGTCTTCTATGTGTCCCTCAACATGCTCTGGGAGGGGCATAGAGATCTTGTTATCGATCTAGGAAAAACGGCCCAGTACAATGCCGCAGCACCGCACATGCTGGATATCTCTCCAGAGAAGATTGCCGAGCGGGTAGCTCAGCGAAGCCAGCAGAAATAGCACGAGGCGCTATTCCGGGCCGCCGAACCGCTCTCGCCATTCGGTGACTTGGGTGTCCTCGATCTTGCGAAAAAGGACCTCGGGCGCGCGCACAGCTCGTCCGACAGGCAGGAAGTCCAATCCCTTCGCGGCATCCGGCCAGACCGACGGGACCGGCTCCCCCACGGCACCGGCGATCGTGTCAGCCGTGAAAGGAATGAACGGATCGGCGACCTTGGCGAAGAGTGCCACGAGGTTTAGCCCTGTCCGCACGGCGAGCGCTGCCCGCACCGGATCGGTCTTCAAGGCCGTCCAAGGTGCAGCTTCGGTTAGGTACTGATTGCCCAACACCCAGAGCTGTCGCAGCGCCTGACAGGCCTTGCGCATTTCGACAGCTTCAAGAAGATCGGTCAGCTC
>JANLPK010000116.1:0-3561 GCA_031367205.1 Alphaproteobacteria bacterium | reverse complement strand
GATCTCGCCTCGATGAAGGAGAGCCTTCAGCGCGAGGTCGATAGAGAATGTCTCTGGTCGGCCCACGAAATGCAAATCACCGAAGCCACTAGCCGCGTCGTCGAGCGGGTCTGTCGCAGAGCCAAGATCCCCATCGACTGGCACATCTTCACTCAAGACGACTGGTTCGTTGATGAGCAGCTAGACGACAAGGAAGACTCCCTCCTGCGAAACGGCACCCCTCTTCCGGTGAACTGGCATGTCTATGGCGATGCCCACCTCAAAGTCACCGAACCCAACACCGAACCGGTGTTCGCATAACCCCCAACCGTGTCATCCCGGTTTCCACGCAGTGGAAGACCGGGACCCATAAGCACCGATCCATCCTGCACACCCCGCGCGTCTGGGTCCCGGGCTGCCTACGGCCCCCGGGATGACAGCCGTGGGTGTATCTGCAACCCACTGTGTTTCAGACGTTCACTCGCAACACCCGCGCCAAAAACTCCCCGCCCAGCTGTAGCCCATCCTCGTCGATGCTGTGGCCGAGGCCCCGGCAAGCGTGGGTGGTGATGTCGAAGCCTAGGCCTTTGAACGCAGCATCGGCTTGGCCCATGGCGGTGAAGGGGACCATGGGGTCGGCGTCGCCGTGGACCAAGAGGAGAGGCGGCTTGGTCTTGGCTTCGGTTTGCAAAGTCTCGGCGTCGGCCAGCATGCCGGAATAGCCGACGACACCGGCTAGGGCTTCGGGGCGGCGGGGTCCAACGTGCAGGGCCATCATGGTGCCTTGGCTGAAGCCGACCAGGGCCACTTTGGCGTTGGGCAAGTCATAGGCCGCGCGGTGCATGTCGATGAAGGCGTTGATTAGGGGCGCGGCTTGTCTCACGCCCGCCGCGCGGCTGTCGCGGCCCATGTCGGTGAGCGACCACCACTGATAGCCGCCGGGGGAGCCGGGGCAGATATCGGGCGCGTTGGGGGCCATGAAGGCGGTGTCGGGCAGGCTGGCGCTCCAGAAAGGTGCGAGCCCTATCAGGTCGGCACCGTTGGAGCCGTAGCCGTGCAGCAGGATCACTAAGGACTGCGGGGCGCGGCCACTGGCCGGGGCGGCGGAGGGGCCGGAGAGGCGGGTAAGGTCGGTCATGGGTCGGTGGTGCGGGAAATGGGTGGGCTGGTCAACTCTGCCTGCAAGGTCCTAGGGTGGCAGCATCCACAGTCGAGCCTAGCCAACCATGCGTGATGCCCCCTTCGATGAGGCCGCCTATCTGAGCGCCAATCCCGACGTCGCGGCGGCGGTGGCGGCCGGGGCGTTTAAGTCGGGCTCCGAACACTATCGTCGATTTGGCCGTGGCGAGGGCCGTTCGTTTGGGGCCGGGGGGCGTCCCGCGCCCCTGAGCTTTCCGTTTCCTGACGGGAGTCACCCTTCGCGCCGAGACAAGACCTTGGCCAATATCGACCCCCATGTCTGCAAGGTTCTGGAGATCGGCGCTTTGGCCGCGCCGATGGTGTCGCGGGGCGAGGGCGAGGTCATCTATGTCGATTTCGCCGAGACTGTCGCTCTGCGTGAAACTTATCGCCATGACCCGAATGTGCGGGTTGAGGATATCGTCGGCGTCGATGCCATCTGGGGGGCCAACACGCTGCAAGAAGCGATCGGGCGGGGGGTCAAGGTTGATCATGTGATTGCGTCCCACGTCATCGAGCATGCGCCGGATCTGGTGGCCTGGCTAAACGAAATACACGAGGTGTTACAGTCAGATGGCTCGCTGAGGCTGGCCATTCCGGATCGGCGGTTCACCTTCGACTATCTGCGGGCGGAGAGCACGATTGCTGATGTGGTAGATGCCCATTTGCGGCAAGCGCGCGCCCCGACGGCGCGCCAAATCCTGGATTTCCATTGCCTTGCTGCGCAGGTCGATTGCGCGCAGGCGTGGGCTGGTGCGTTGGAGCCAAGCCGCCTGACCCCGATGAGTTCGCTGGAACAGGGCCTGAGTTTGGCGCGTGAAAGCCTGGCCACCGGCACCTATTATGACACCCACTGTTGGGTGTTTACGCCGCTCTCATTTGCCAGACTCTGCTCTCAGATGGCGCAGGTCGGTCTGCTCAAGTTCCGCTGTGAGTGTTTCTTTGCGACGGAGCGAAATGAGCTGGAGTTCTTTGTCCACATGCGACCGAGCCTCGATCAGCAGGCGAATGTTGCGAGCTGGGACGAGGCGGCCAGCAGAGTTCTAACCTAGGGAGCAGATCCATGCCTCACACAGGCGGGTGCCATTGCGGTGCTATTCGATATGAAGTCACCGGTGAGGCGATGCATCACGCGCTTTGCCATTGCAGCGATTGCCGCAGATGTGCCGGCGCGCCGATGGTGGGTTGGACCATGTATCCGGAGAGCGTCGTCCGCGTGACCAAGGGCACACCCAAGATCTATCATTCCTCTAAAACCGGCCGCCGTCACTTCTGTGGGGATTGCGGGACGGGCATTTTCTACGTCAACGCTGCGAACCTGCCCGGGATTATCGACGTGCAGAGCGCGACCTATGATGATCCAGAGGTTATCCCGGCGCAGGTGCACATCCAGACTGCTGACCGGATTGGATGGATGGCGGAGGCCCATTTGCTTCCGATGTTTGAGCGCTACCCACCACAGTAGCCTTGCGGCGCACTCGAGGCGCGCGTCTAGAAACTCTTGAGCCGGGATCGAATGTTCAACCCTAGGCGCGCTTCGGCTTTTCGCTTAGAAGCGGGTTCTGGCTTTCGTTGGCTTGGGCGGGGTATCTCGGTCGGGCTCACTTCGGGATTTGATCGTATGGTGCAGCGCGTCGGGCTCTATCCGGGCACGTTTGATCCTATCCACAATGGGCACGTCGATATTATCGGGCGTGCGGTGAAGCTGGTGGACAAGCTGATCATCGGGGTGGCGGTTGATAGCGGCAAGAATCCGCTGTTCACCTTGGCCGAGCGTGTGGCCATTCTGGAGGAAGAACTGGTCCATCTGCCGGTGCCGGTGAGTGAGCGCGCCGAGATTGTGGTGATGCCGTTCAAGGGTCTGTTGATGCACTTCGCCCGCGAAGTCGGCGCGGCGGTGATCATCCGCTCGCTGCGGGCCGTTGCCGATTTCGAGTACGAATTCCAAATGACGGCGATGAACCAGCAGCTGGACCGTGAGATTGAGACAGTGTTTCTGATGGCCGATCCGCGACATCAGGCCATCGCATCGAGTTTGGTGAAGGTGATCTCCGAATTGGACGGCGACGTGACCAAGTTTGTCAGCCCCCGGGTCAAGGCCGCGCTGATGGCCAAGGCGAAACGCTGAATGCGGCATTTGAGATGAGCTTTTCAATGATCCGACCCGCCCTTGCCCTTGGCTTGATATTGGCTTCAGGGCCGAGTTTTGCGGCTCCGAAGGCGGCGGTCCCTGTTGCGACGGCCGCTGTGCCGCCTGCACCTGGCGCGCCCACGTCAACCGACTGGCGGATACCTGATCCTGAAAACCTGCTGGTGATCGAGACCAGCAAGGGCAGGGTGATCCTGGAGCTGGCACCTGAGTTGGCACCCAATCACGTGGTACGGGTGCGCGAGCTAGCGCGG
>JANLPK010000328.1:0-1647 GCA_031367205.1 Alphaproteobacteria bacterium | reverse complement strand
CCCCGCCTTCGCGGGGATGAACGGTAAGGAGGTGGACCGGGAGGTTACACAGAATTAACCTAGCCCCCCTGCCCTGACCGGTAACAACGCGCTAGCCTGTTACCCAAAGTCACCCAGGGACCGCCCCATGCACAATCGTCGCCAAATGCTCGCCTCCGCTGCCGCGCTGGGGGCCACCGCTGCCTTGCCCCGTGTTGCCGCCGCTGCACCGACCGGGGAGGCCGCCAAGCTCTACGTACTGTTCGACAAATTCATGGCGCAGACCTTCCGAAGTTCGCCGGAGGTGGCGACGTCGCTGGGCATCGACAATGGCCCGTTGGCCTGGACCAAGTCGGAACTATCGGACTACTCGCTGACCGCGCTGGCCGAGAGCAAGACCGACACGGCTCGTAGGCTGGCTGAGCTGCACGCGCTGGACCGCAGACAGCTGAGCGGCATGGACGCCATCAATTACGACACGGTGGAGTTCACCCTGGCGGTCCAAAATGAAGGCGATCGCAAGTTCGCCTATGGCGGCGCTGGGTCGGGCGCACCGTTTGTGATCTCGCAACTGACCGGGGCCTATCAGCAGGTGCCCGACTTCCTCGACAATGCCCACAGCATTGAAACCAAGTCTGACGCCGACGCCTATATGGCCCGGATGGAGGCCTTTGGTCGGCTGTTGGATCAAGAGGCAGAGGTGGTGCGCCACGATGTCGGCCTAGGCGTCATTCCCCCCGACTTCGCCATCGGCAAGTCTCTGACCCAGTTCAAGGTTATGCTGGCCAACGCGCCCGAAAACGCGCCGCTCGTTCAAAGCCTCGTTAGACGCACCTCTGAAAAGAAGATTGAGGGCGACTGGGCCAATCAAGCCTCGGCCCTCTATGCCGAGAAGGTCGCGCCGGCCCTGGTGCGCCAGCAGGCGCTGATGGATTCTCTACTGACCAAGGCCTCACACGAGGCCGGCTGTTGGCGGTTGCCCGACGGCGAGGCCTATTACGCAACTTCCCTGAAGAACTACACAACGTCTGGCATCAGTCCTGCGGAGGTCCATGCCCTGGGCCTTGAGACTGTGGCGAGCCTGGGCGCTGAGGCCGACAAGCTGATGCGCAAGGTCGGCTATACCAAGGGCAGCGTCGGCGAGCGCTACCGCGCCATGAACGACGACCCCAGCCAAGTCTATCCCAATACCGAGACCGGCAAGGTTGAGTTGCTGGCGCACCTAAATGATCTGATCAAGGTGATCACGCCCAAGCTCGGGAGCTATTTCGGGCAACTGCCGAAGGCCCCCTTGGAAATCCGCCGCGTACCCGCAGCCATCGAGGCCGGCCAGCCGGGCGGCTATTACAACCAGCCCTCCTTGGACGGCAAACGACCCGGCATTTATTGGATCAATCTGCGCGACACCACAGAGCAGCCCAAGTGGATCCTGCCAACGCTCACCTATCACGAAGGGATTCCGGGCCATCACCTACAACTGGCCTTGCTCAACGAGTCCGGCGATCTGCCGCTGATCCGCAAGATGATCGGCTTCTCAGGCTACAGTGAGGGCTGGGCGCTCTATGCCGAGAACCTGGCCGTCGAGATGGGCATGTATGCCAATGATCCGCTGGGCCACATCGGCATGCTGCACGATGCCATGTTCCGCGCTGTACGCTTGGTGGTCGA
>JANLPK010000107.1:0-29985 GCA_031367205.1 Alphaproteobacteria bacterium | reverse complement strand
GGAAGGTGATCTGGATGCAGCACTTGCCCTTGTCGATCGTGCGATTTCGCTAAATCCCGGTTCGGCCGACGTTTGGATCTATAGCGCAGAACTGCGAGTGCTGGCTGATGAGGCGAGAGCCGTTCAGGACGCCGAGACGTCCATGAGATTGGACCCGCTAAGTCCGATTCGAGGGGTGCAGCTCTTCCATCTGGCTAGCGCTCTCTTTTCACAGCGGCGCTTCGCCGACGCCCTGATACCCTTGAGGGAGTTAGCGCAGATGCACCATGCGGTTATGTCGTGTTGGGCCCTGTGTTTCATGGCGGCTTCCCTTGGTCACCTGGGTTATAACGGAGCCGCTCGCGAAGCCATCGCGCGAGCCCGGATTCTTGATCCACTCCGGGACTTTCAATATGGCTCCCCCATGGGACTGGGCAAGGTCGGGCAACAACTCTTCCACGAGGGCATCGCCTTGGTAGAAGGCGCGGGTTAGTTGGCGAGCGCTTCGAAGGTCTTCTGATATCGCGCGATGAAAGCCCGACCGCGAGCCCGGCGGGTTTCGAAGGACGGCTCCTGAGCGACAAGCGTCACAGCGCCATCCTCCGATTGCTCGGCATATAGGGTCCCACCGTCCGCGACACCCAAGGCATCGGAAAGCTCTTGTGTCAGCACTACGGCGACGTCTTCGCCAACTTTCGTGACTTTCAAGGCAACCATCATCTCGCTCCTAACAGGCCTATTATAACACCTTACCCTTCCAACGTCTTGACCCCCGCGCCGACCTCCCCCATCCCGTCCTCACATGGCCGTCTATACTGACATCTCCGATGAAGAGCTCGCCGGGCTGCTCGCCGACTACGACATCGGCGCGGCGGTGGCGTTTAAGGGCGTGGCTGAAGGGGTGGAGAACTCCAACTTCATGTTGGAGACCGAGCGGGGGCGGTTCTTCCTCACCGTCTATGAGAAGCGGGTTCGGGCTGACGAGCTGCCTTTCTTCCTCAATCTGCTGACTTGGCTGGCGGAGCATGGCTATCCCAGCGCCGCCCCGGTTGCCGACCGCTCCGGCGCGACCCTAAGGACCGTGCGTGGCAAGCCCTGCGCCATTGTCACCTTCCTGCCCGGCTTGTCGGTGCGTAGACCCAATGTGGCTCAGTGCCGGGAGGCTGGAGAGGGTTTGGCGCGCCTACATCTGGCGGCGGCCGGTTACCCCGCCACCCGGGCCAACGACCTCGGTCATGCCGCCTGGGCACCGATGTTCGCCAAGCTCAAGCGCGCGGCCAACGACCTAAGACCCGGCCTATCTGCGACCCTGCAATCGGACCTCGACAAGCTGGCGGCTCACTGGCCCGCAGACCTACCGCAGGGCCTGATCCATGCCGACTATTTCCCCGACAATGTGTTCCTCCAGGGGGGCAAGTTCGCCGGGGCCATCGACTTCTATTTCGCCTGCAATGATGCGCTGGCCTATGACTTGGCCGTGGCGCTCAATGCCTGGTGCTTCGAGGCCGATGGCAGCTTCAATATCACCAGCGCCCGCGCCCTAGTCGGCGGCTACGAAAAACACCGCCCCTTGAACGATGCCGAGCGCGCCGCCCTGCCGATCCTGGCTCACGGCGCGGCCATGCGGTTCTTCTTGACCCGGCTGGCCGATTGGGGCGCGACGCCACCCGGAGCCCTGGTCCGCCCGAAGGACCCGATGGAGTATGAGCGCAAGCTCGCCGTCCACCGCGAGGCGCAGGATCTGGTGCTGTTCGGAGACCCTTCGTGATCCTGCTTCGCCAAGGCTTCGCAGGATTGGTCCCCGCTTCAGTACTGCGAAGCCTTGGCGAAGCAGCATGACGCCGGGGGTGACGATCTATACCGACGGTGCCTGCTCAGGAAATCCCGGCCCTGGCGGCTGGGGTGCCGTGCTCATATTCGGCGAGCGGGAAAAGGAAATCTGCGGCGGTGAGCCGGACTCTACCAATAACCGAATGGAACTGATGGCCGCAATCCAGGCCTTGGAAGCCCTGACCAAGCCCTGCAAGGTCGAGCTCCACACCGACAGCACCTATGTGATGAAGGGGATCAGCGAGTGGATCCACAGCTGGAAGGCGCGCGGCTGGCGCACCGCCGACAAAAGGCCCGTCAAGAACGAAGACCTCTGGCGACGGCTTGACGAAGCCCGCCTGCGTCACCACGTGGATTGGCGCTGGGTGAAGGGTCACGCCGGCCACGAGATGAATGAACGCGCCGACGGCCTCGCGCGAAAAGGTTTGATTGACGCCAAGGTCGGGGCTTGACGGTTCAACCTCGAATTCCCATTTCGTTTGATATCTAACGAAATGGAGGGCTCCATGTCCGTCGTCGCTGCCAGGGTCCAGACCGCCCCGCAAGATCACCCCTACGTGGAGGTGTTCACCGAGATTGAAATCATCGAACACCATCTACGCGCGGCGGTGACCCGGAACCTGCCGCCCGGCATGACCTATGCCCACTTCGAACTGCTGCGCTATGCCATCCGCTACGGCGATGGTCAGACCCCCGCTGAGCTGGCCAGGATCCTAATGCTGACCAAGGGCGCCATGACCAATGTGCTGCAGAAGATGGAGGCCATGGGCTATGTCGCCATCCTGGCCGATGTCGCCGACCGTCGGAAGAAGCGGGTTCGGGTGACTCGGGACGGTATTTCTGCGGCCCAAGCCGTCTTCCGCCTGATGCGCGCCAAGACCGAGGCCCTGCGCGACGGGTTCACAGACAATGAGTTTCGTGACGCGTTGCCGTTCTTACGCGCGCTTCGGACGTTTTTGGCTGAAACGCCTTAGGCCGAGGGGCGGACCCGCAGGTGCGCACCGCGCACACCGGTCACCTCGACCGAGGCTCCACCCTCCAAATCGATGTCGTCGTCCAATTCTGCAGCCCACTCCTTGCCGTCGATGAACACCCGCCCGGTGCGACCGGAAAAGGCGGTGACCGTCCGTCCGTGGTGGCCGACTAACCGCGCGACATTGTCATTCACATCGCCCCCAGCCTCACCAGACAGTCGCGGAAACAGGTTACGCGCTGCAAAGGTCGATATGATTGTCAGAGCGGCGAAGAGGGCGAAGGCCGGCAACCAGCCTAACGGGTGAAACGTCGAAATTACTGCCATGATCCCGGCGCTGGCTGCGGGCCACAGCAGCCAGCCAGAGCCCAGCGCAACCTCACAAGCCAGCAACCCGGCACCCAGGGCCGCCCAAACCCAAAAGGGATTGGCGACCGCAAGACCGATCACATTGTCCATAACTAGGCTCCTGCCTTCGGAGCTGTCGGAGCCCGCGGCGTGTGAGGGGCACGCGCCGCGCCAACCAGTTCACCAATCCCGGCGATGGAGCCCACCAGGGAGGCCATGTCGGCAGGAATGATCACCGTCTTCTGTTGCGGGCTCTCAGCCAGTTTAGCGAAGGCTTCGACGTATTTCTGGGCGATGAAATAGTTGATGGCGTTGACGTCTCCAGACGAGATCGCGTCCGACACCAGCTGGGTCGCCTTGGCCTCTGCGCCCGCCGCCCGCTCACGGGCCTCGGCGTCGCGATAGGCGGCTTCTCGACGCCCTTCGGCCTGCAGGATCGCCGATTGCTTGGCACCCTCGGCCCGGGTGATCGCAGCTTGTTTCTCACCGTCTGCCTCGGTGACCACCGCGCGACGTTCCCGCTCGGCCTTCATCTGGCGCGCCATGGCATTGGTGATGTCCGGCGGCGGTTGCAGATCCTTGATCTCGATGCGGGCAACCTTGACGCCCCAGGGGCTGGTGGCCTCGTCGATAACGCCCAGCAAGCGACTATTGATCTGGTCACGCTGAGACAGCACCTCGTCCAGCTCCATATTGCCTACCACCGTGCGCAAGTTGGTCATGGTCAACTGGGTGATGGCGTAATCCAGATTGGTGACCCGGTAGGCGGCATTGGACGCATCCATCACCTGAATGAATACGATAGCGTCTACCTGGACGTTCACATTGTCCTTGGTGATCACCTCCTGGCGCGGCACATCCAGCACCTGCTCCATCATGTTGATGCGCCGTCCGACGGTTTCAATAAAAGGGGTCAGGATACTGATTCCGGGTTTCAGGGTCCGGGTATATCGGCCAAATCGTTCAACCGTGAACTCTTTGCCCTGGGGCACGATCTTGATGGAGCCGAACACCACCAGCAGGGCCAAAACCACAAACACCAGCATCGTAATCGAGGGAACCATGACGTCCTCCTAACCTGAGGTGGAGCTTAGCGCGTTACGCCCGGCTCCGCTACGATATCCGGTGCCGACGCCACCTTGGCCGCGGCCAATCGCTCCGAGAGCAAACGGCCCCGACCCATGGTCTGAGCTTCACTGCGGCGCACAGCGACCGTGCAGCCTGAATTCTGGCTTTGGCGTGTCGCAAACCCCGAATTGAAACTCTCTTTCAGCCGACGATCCAGATTGGCATCCGGTTGTTCGGCCGCGACCAAGGCAATCATTCGCATGCGCCAATGTTGATCCTGCTTGCCGCTGCAGGCCTGACGTAGAGCGTGAGACTCCCCCAACACATACGCCAGATCGACCAGAGTTTGGCGCAGAGTCGGGCTGCGATCTTGCGCCGCCAGTGGCCCCGCAATCAGCGTTAAAATCAGGACCGGAACAATCGCGCGCATAGCGCAAACTAGCCTTGGAACAGGTCATATGTCACCCCGATGACGCAGTGGCGTGCGCGATGCAAATCAGGCAGGCTAAAATCTGATGTCAGCGGGGCCGCCCATGTTCCTTCTCTCCGTTACGGTGTCCGCGATCCTCGCCTCAACATCGGTCAGCCAGAGCAAGCCCGCGCCGCCCAAGACCACAGCGGCTGCGGCGAAACTACCGCCCTTTGATGCGCGCAGCCCTCACCAGGTGATCACCCTCCTGGAATCCACTGGGGCAAAGGTCAACGTGACCGGCAATAGCGACGGCCAGTTCATTCTGGAGGCCAAGGCGAACGACGGCAATTTCGGCGTACAATTCATCGACTGCAATGCTGGTGCCGAGGCCTGCCACGCCGTAGCTCTATTCACAGCCTTTGAGAAATCCGCCGTGACCCTGGCTCAGATCAACGACTTCAACCGTGCCCAATTTGCCTGCCGAGGGCTTTTGGCGGCCGACGGTCGGCCAAGCGTCATGTACTCGACCCTCTTGAATTTTCGGATGACCCGAGACGAATTCAAACTGCATCTCGGTGTCTGGCACGCCTGCATCAAGGGCTTCGAGGCGTTCAACCGCGATCCGGAGGCCTTCCTATCCAAACCTCACTGACTATCTATGGGGTCCCAGGCACGAGGCCGCTCGGGACAACCGCTTTACGACGTCAGGAGCAATCCATGATCGAAGTTCGACCTTTCGAGAGCCTTGGTGGCGCCAACCACGGCTGGCTGAATGCCAAACACCATTTCTCCTTCGCCGATTACCACGAGCCCGGGCGCATGGGCTGGGGTCCGATCCGGGTATGGAATGACGATACAATTGCACCACACTCTGGGTTTGCGCCGCACCCGCACGCCAATATGGAGATCGTCACCTATGTGCGGACAGGGGCCATTACCCACGAAGACAGCTTGGGAAACAAAGGCCGCACCCAGGCTGGAGACGTTCAGGTGATGAGTGCGGGATCGGGCATCCGTCACGCTGAATACAATCGGGAAGACACCGAAACGACGCTGTTTCAGATTTGGATTGAACCCAACCAAACCGGAGGTGAACCCTCATGGGGCGCAATGCCCTTTCCGCGCAACGATCGCGCGGGCCGGTTTGTCACCTTGGCGTCCGGCATTGCCGGCGATGTTGGCGTCTTGCCGATCCGCACCAATGGCCGAGTGGTCGGCGCCACACTCAAGGCCGGCGAAAGTGCGCAGTATGAACTCGGCTCCGATCGCTATGGCTACTTGGTCCCGGCAACAGGATCTGTTGAGGTCAACGGAACCACGCTGAAGGCCCGTGATGGAGCCGCCATTCGTGACGTTCAAACCTTGCGGGTTACAGCCCTCCAGGACGCTGAGCTAATCCTGGTTGACGCCGCCTAGAGCATGTTCCGATAAGTGGGAACCGGTTATCGGAACGGGCTCTTGCTCAAGCGCCGAACCCCCGACCTGATCCGAAGGCCAACTGGGCGAACCGGTCACCCATGCGCCTGAGACCTTCGGCGTTCGGATGCAGGCCATCGGGCAGGTCAGCAACATCACCCTGCCCAAACAGCTCCAGACCGTCGAGATAGTGAAGGTTATGATCCCCAGCTTCATACCGACGGCTGACGATGTCCGCCAATATCGCGCGGACCTTGACCAAGGTCAGCACCCCGCCCCGCAATTCCTTGGGGCGGTCCACAGTGCGAACGGCTGAACCATCCATAATCGTTGGGCCTGGACGGTTCTCGGCCACCGGGCAGATGATGGGCGAAACCACCAGGATCGGCACCTGCGGTTTGCCCTCCCGGATGACATCCAGAAAACTCTCAACCGCTGGCCAGAACACCCGTTCGCGCATGGTGTCGCCATTGATCACATTAATCCCGAGTTTCAGGCTGATCACGTCGAAGTCACCGTCCCTCAGACTGCGGGCCACATAGCCGTCCAGTTGGCACTGACCCGCAAACCCCATGGACATCAGGTTCACACCAGCCGCTCGGGCCGCTTGGGCCGGCCAAGTCTCACTCGGGCCGTCAGCCTCCATGCCATGACTGATTGAGCTGCCGTAGTGCGCCCAGGTTCTGCCCGCCGGTGTACTGGGCTTCAGGCTGGCCCCTGCAGTGATCCTCAGCGAGAGCAGATCAACCGTCGCAGATTGCGGCAACCAAATCTCGAAGGCCTTGTCGGCCGACCCGAGACCACTGAAGCTGATCGTTGAGGGTTGACCCGGGATAATGACGGCCCCTGGCGGAGGGGCTTCCGGGTCGATCTCAACCGTGTTTCCACCTACCGCATATTCCCGAGCGACGCGTTGGCCATCAACCAGCAGATCAAATGTCGCCAGTCCTCTCGGACGCCCAAGGGTCTGCAAGGCGGTCTCCAAGACATCCAGCTGAATCTCAGAACAATTGGACCGGAAGGCCAGCCGAACCCCCGAAGGCATCCGAACCATCATCCGCATCGATGGATCCGACAGGCGCGGCGCGGTCCAGGCCGGCAGGCGGCGAGGGGTAACGCCGAGCGACAATTTGCGAACCTCAAGAGCTCCCGGCAAGCTGATAGCCGGGTCATCAAAACTCACGGTGCGCAGTGACATCAATCCATCCCTCAACTCGCTCAGTGCTCGTTTTCGCGCAATGCGCGATCCAGCCTCTGATTGACTCTCATAAACCTTGCCCCATGCTCGTCGAAAATCCCGGGGAGGGCAAATGTCAGGAACCACGAGCGCGGGCGACCGCCACGTTTCCATTGATGCTGTGCGCGGCTTCGCCGTCCTGGGCATCTTGCTGATGAACATCGTCGGCATGGGCCTACCCACCTTCGCCTATCTCAATCCGACCTATGCGGGGGGTTCCGAAGGGGCTGACCTTTGGACCTGGGCGGTCAACAGCGTCTTCACCGACGGCAAGATGCGCGCCCTCTTTACAATGCTGTTCGGGGCCAGCGCGGTGCTGATCGCCGGCCGCGCCGAGGGCCAAACGCCCGGTCCGGCAGCGACCCATTATCGAAGAGCCTTTTGGCTGTTCGTGATCGGCATGTTGCATGCCTATTTCCTGTGGTTCGGCGACATCCTCACCTGTTACGCGGTGGCCGGCCTCTTCATTTTCCCGTTCCGAAAACTCAATCCTCGGATCTTGATCGGCATCGGCGCAGTGATCCTGATCGGCCTTCTGACCTACAACGTTTTCAAGTCAGAACACCTCGACGTGCTGAAGGCTGCAGCAGCGGCTCCCGGTGCCGGCGCTCAAGCGCTGCAAGCCTGGAAAGATGCCTCCATGACCATCGATCCGCCGGCAGCCATGGCCGCCCAGGAGATCGCCGGTTTTGGCGGCACCTTCATGGAGGCGCTCGGGGCCCGCGCCAACGTCGCGATGCTCATGCAATTGGCCCTGTTGCCAACTGACGGCCTGCCTGAGGCCATCGGTCAGATGTTCGTCGGCATGGGCCTGTTCCAACTGGGCTTCTTCACCCTGGGCTGGTCCAGTCGGGCCTACAAACTGATGATCGGCTTCGGCTATCTGGTGGCGGCCCCCCTTACGGCTTGGTTATCCTACAAGATCTGGCAGAGCGGGTTCGACCCGCTGAAACTACACAATTGGGAGGTCTGGCAGCAATCCACCCGGCCCTTCATCGCGCTCGCCCACGCCTCGGTTCTGCTCCTGATCATCCGAGCTGGTATGTTCACGCGGTTGACTGCGCGCCTGGCCGCCGCCGGTCGGATGGCTTTCAGCAACTACCTAATGACCTCGATCATCACCAGCACCCTCTTCTGCGGTTACGGCTTTGGTCTCTACGGTAAGCTGTCGCGGTTTGAGCAGCTGGCCGTGGTGCTGGGCGTCTGGGCCTTCATTCTGATCTGGAGCAAGCCGTGGCTGGCCAAGTTCCACTATGGCCCCTTCGAATGGCTCTGGCGCTCGCTCGTCAAATGGTCACCCCAGCCGTTTGTCAAAGCGCCGCTGAACGCCTAACCAAACCCGCTTCACCCAAAACGTCACTACCTCTCAGGAAGTCTGCGTCATGAGTATCATCATCCTGTTGGGGATCTTCATCACCGCCATCACCATGGTGCCGGTGATCGCCCAACTGCGAAGCCAGCCGCGCGGCCTGTTCATCCTGTTCTTCGCTGAGATGTGGGAGCGGTTCTCCTATTACGGCATGCGGGCCCTGCTGATCTTCTACCTGACCCAGCACTTCCTGTTCGACGACAAAACCGCGGCCGGTCGCTACGGGGCCTATACCACCCTGGTTGGCCTCTTGCCGGTTGCGGGCGGCATCCTGGCTGACCGGCTGCTGGGCACCCGAAAGGCTATCGCCTTTGGCGCACTCTTGCTGGTGGCCGGGCACCTCACCATGGCCTTTGAAGGCAAGCCTGCCCAGAATATCCTCACCTGGCATGGCCAAACCTACGCGGTCCAAACGGAAGGTCGCGGCAGCACCCGCGAAGTCAAACTCGAGGTTCAGGGCAAGGATTACGCCTTCAAGGCGCAAGCGGACGGCGGCCTAGATATCGTGGGATTGCCTGAAAGTTCGCCCCTGCCGGCGCATCTCACCAAGAGCGACTATCAGATCACCGTCGTCGGGCGGGACGAGCTCCACGCCAATCTGCTCTTCCTGGCGCTCTCCTTGATCGTTGTCGGGGTGTCTTTCCTTAGGGCCGCTCCCCTGGTCGCCCAGCTCTATGACAAGAAGGACGACCCCCGCCGTGACGGTGGCTTTACGCTCTTCTATTACGGGGTGAACCTAGGTGCCTTCTGGGCCGGCATTCTCTGCGGCTGGCTTGGAGAAACCATTGGCTGGTGGGCCGGGTTTGGTGCTGCGGCGGCGGGGATGATCGCGGGCTACCTCGTCTTCATCCTTGGCAAGCCGTTATTGGACGGCAAGGGCGAGCCGCCCAATCCGCAGTTCTTGGCCAAGCCCATTTTCGGACCCATCAACCGCGAGCACCTAATCTATGTCGGCGCTATCGGTGCCCTCGTTCTGATCAACATCCTCCTGCGCCAGAGTGCCGTGATCGGCAGCGCTCTGAGCTTGGTGACGGTCCTGTCCCTTGGCTATCTGTGGGTCTATATGGCGCGGAATTGCACGCCCATTGAGCGCAAGCGCATCGGCCTAGCCTTCGTGCTGATGCTGGGCTCGGTGGTCTTCTGGGCTCTCTTCGAACAGGCTGGCAGCTCCATGAGCCTGTTTGCCGACCGCAACACCAATCTGGACATGGTATCCTCACCGATCCAACTCTCGCTGTTCGGCCACACCCTGTTCCTCGGCACCAAGGCGATGTTGGATGCCGCACACTTGTTGCCCAGCCAGGTGTGGTGGGTCGACATGGCCATGACCTCCTCCCAAACCCAGTCGATCAATCCGGGCTTCATCCTGATCGGCGCCCCAATCTTCGCCGCACTCTGGGCCTATCTCGGTCGGCGCAAAGCCGACCCGCATCCGATGTTCAAGTTCGGCATTGCCCTGTTACAGGTGGGGGCCGGGTTCCTGTTCCTGGTCTGGGGGGCCCAATTCGCCGACGCCAACTTCCGCCTGCCAATGTATTTCCTGGTCGGGGCCTATCTGCTGCATACCACCGGTGAACTTTGTCTATCGCCCGTGGGCCTCTCCGTCGTCAGTCGCCTGTCGCCCCAGGCCCTGGTCGCTACCATGCTGGCCCTGTGGTCCCTATCGGCGGCCTGGGCTCGGTTCATCAGCGGCAAGATCGCCGCCATGGCATCAAGCGAAACTCTGGGCGGCCAAGTCCTCGATCCAGCGGCTGCCCTGCACAGCGCCATCGCCGTCTTCACCTGGATTGGTGCGGCAGGCATGGGCTTCGGCGTCCTTTTCCTGATCGTCGGCCCCTTCATCCGCAGCTGGGGCGAGGAGCCAGATCCGATGGCTGAGAGCGCCTAGCGACCACCTGTGCATCCCGACGAGATACATTCTGATGAGGCGTTGGTTCACGCCTTGCTCGTCAGCCAATTTCCGCACTGGGCAGACTTGCCCATCGTTCAGTTTACTCACACCGGCACCGACAACGCCATGTATCGGCTGGGTGATCAGCTAGTGGCCCGCCTGCCCCGGCGACCCAATGCCGCCATCCAGCTGGCTAAGGAGCAGGCATGGCTCCCGCGAATTGCACCCCACTTGCCTGTCGCCGTTCCGCTCCCGCTCGTCAGCGGTTTGCCAAGCGACGATTTCCGATGGGCTTGGTCCGTCTGCGAGTGGTTACCCGGAGAATGCCCGGTTGGCGGCCAAGTCGCTCACCCAATTTCGTTGGCGACTGACCTGGCCGACTTCATCAAGACTCTACGCGACGTCGATCCGACGGGTGGCCCTGCTCCCGGCCATCACAATTTTTGGCGTGGAGTGCCCCTCGCGGTTCGAGACCGCCATGCGCGCAGAGCGTTCTCCGACGTCGCCGATGAGTTCGATCCGACGCAGCTCACCGCGATCTGGGAGAGTGCCCTTGATGCGCCGACTTGGAATGATCCGCCCACCTGGATCCACGGCGACCTCAGCGCGGGCAACCTGCTGTTGAACGACAACCGTCTCAGCGCGGTGATCGACTTCGGCGGTCTCGCGCTCGGTGACCCAGCTTCCGACCTCGCTGTGGCCTGGAGCCTGTTTGAGGGTGAGGCGCGGGAAGCCTTCAGGGTCGCGATGGGTCTTGACGATGCGGCATGGTCTCGTGGCCGAGGCTGGGCTCTGTCTATCGCCGTAATCCAATTGCCATACTACCGGTCTACAAGCCCTCAGATTGCTCAGATCGCTAGGGGTGTTATTGAATCGGTATCGGGAGACCGGCTACCGTGATCGCATCCAAAGTCGTCCATGTTCGCCCGGCCACACAGGCCGACGCACCCGAATTAGAAGCGATCCTTCGCGATACCTTCGAGAGCACCTGGAAGCCGCAGATCAGGCCCGAGGTCGCACAAGTCCACATATCCGAGAATCGACCGGCCACATTTGTCGCCGAACAGGGTCTCCTGTTCTGGGTCGCCGAACGCGAGGGTGAGGTCGTCGGTCTGGTCCATTGGGTGTCGGACTTCATCAATGCCCTGCATGTGCCATCGAACCATGCCCGCACAGGCGTAGGTGCACGCCTGATGGATGTTGCGGAGGCCAAGATCGCCGAGGCGGGTTTTACCGCCTGCCGTCTAGAAACCGACACTTTCAATGTCGCCAGCCAGGCCTTCTATCTAGGCCGGGGATATCACGAAGCTGGACGATATCCTGATGAGGAATGGGACAGCGGTTTGACTACAATCCTCTACGTCAAGGCGATCACTTGATGGGAAACGGGTGACGACCGCTAAGCCTTCACCCCAGACCTAATCCGCCCCACCCGCTCAATAGAAGCCTCAGCCTCGGCCATAATACGCGCAACGATCTCACCGGCCGACACAACGTCGCGCACGCCGCCCGCCGACTGGCCCATGGCAAAGCAGGAGCTGTCCGGATCAAGCCCATCGATCTGCCCACCGATGCCGCCCATTACCCCCGCGCGGCTCGACAGCATGGCCTGCTGCGGGAAGGGTTGGATATCCTGAGGCCGCGTTTCCCAGTCCTCCACATAGGGGTTCTTCTGCACCCGCATGGGCTTGCCCGAATAGCTGCGAGTGCGGATGGTGGCTTCGTCGGTGGCCGCGACGATGGTCTCGCGATAGAGCCCCCCCGCATGGGCTTCCGTCGAAGCAATAAACCGCGTGCCCATCCAGACGCCCACCGCACCCAGCGACAACATCGCCGCCAGTCCGCGCCCGTCATAGAGACCCCCGGCGCCCACCACCGGGATATTCACGGCCTCCACCGCCTGCGCGACCAACGGCAGAGTGCCGACCAGGCCGGTATGGCCGCCGCCCTCGCCGCCCTGACAGATCACCGCGTCGCACCCGGCTTGCTCGGCCTTGACCGCATGCTTGACCGCGCCGCAGACCACCATGACCTTCAGGCCCGCCTTCTTCAGCCGCTCCATGATCGGCATGGGAATACCTAGGCCCGCAACAAAGCTCGACGCCCCTTCCTCAATGATAATCTCCACCGAAGCCGTCAGGCTCTCGGGGCTTGCCGCCAACAGATCAACGCCGAATGGACCCTTGGTCAGGGCTTTGACCTTGCGCATCTCATCGCGAATGAACTCCGGCGTCCGCCCGGCCATGCCCAACACGCCATAACCCCCGGCATTGGTCACCGCCGCCGCCAGCTCGGCATAGGAGACCCCACCCATCCCCGCCAACATGATCGGATGCTTGACGCCCAAGAGGTCGCAGAGGGGGGTATGTAGGGTCATGGTCTTCTCTCCCGATATTTGACGTGATCATGGCGCCGGGCGGACCGCTTGGGAACCGTGACCTTGCGTTAGGTTTTGACGGGCCGCTCATCATAGTATAAACCTGTCTCAACATTGGAGGCCGCAATGGGCAAATCCGCGACACTCACTCTACAGCAATGGGGCAATAGCCTGGCTGTTCGAATTCCGGCGGCAGTCGCGCGATCTGCGCGCTTCAAGGTTGGTCAACCCGTCGAGGTATCGGCTGAGGACGCGAGTGTTGTCGTGCGGGCGATTGGTGAGCCGAAACTCACATTGGCTCAAAAGTTGGAAATCTTCGACCCGGAGATCCACGGCGGTGAAGTCATGGCCACGGGCCTGATCGGCGCGGAGACCCTCTAGTGGCGAGCTGGTGCCCAGACCGGCGCGACATGATCTGGATAGACTTCAACCCGCAAGTCGGTCGCGAGATGAAGGATATTCATCCCCTGATGGTCCTCTCGCCGCGCGAGTTCAACGAACGCACCGGCATCGTCATCGGCCTACCGATGACGACAGCATCCTTCAACGCGACAAACCCTTTTGCCATCGTGGTCGGCAGCGCCAAGGGCGTGACCAGCTACGTCCTGGGCCATCAACCAAAGTCATTCGACTGGCGGGCTAGGGGAGCAAGGCCCCATCCCCTGAAGAGTGTGTCTGAGGATGTGTACGAACGCGCCTGTGAGGCACTGAACCAGATCATCGAGATCGGGAATTAGGCTCCCGCCCCCAAGTCCTCCGGCTCTACCGCATAGACACTCGAACAATACTCGCAGGTCACCCGAATCTTGCCGTCGTCCTCGACCATGTCGGCCTGCTCCTGCGCACTAAACGAGGCCAGCACGCTTTCGATGCGTTCCTGCGAACACCGACAGACCGCAGCCATCGGCATGGGATCAAACACCCGCGCGCCGTCCTCATGGAACAGTCGGAACAACAGAGTTTCGGCTGATAGGGTCGGGTCCAGCAGTTCGTCTTCGCCAAGAGTCTCGAAGAAGGCTTGGGTGCGTCGCCAGGCCTCTTGGGTCGGCCCGCGCGCCTCGTCCTCAGCGATATTCTGGATCAGCATGCCACCCGCCCGCCAGGACAAGCCGTCTCCCACATCGCTCTGTCCCACCGCCAGGCGCACCCGCGTCGGTGTCTGCTCAGACTGAGCAAAGTACTGCTCGGCACAGAGCGCTAGCGTCTCGCCCTCGATGGCCGTGACCCCCTGATAGCGATCCATGTCCGGGCCCTGGTCCACCGTCATGATGAACACGCCCTGGCCCAGTAGCGCCTTGGCACCCGGCCGCACAAACCCCGTGGCCAAGGCCGTGACGGCTTCAGCATCATAACGGCAATAGCCGCGCAAATGGCCCGCCGTGTCATAGTCGCAAACCACATAGCGCACCGGACCGTCACCCTGCGCCTGGACAATCATCCGGCCGTCGAATTTCAGGTTTGACCCGACTAGCGCCGCCAGCGCGCAGGTCTCGCCCAATAGATTGGCCACGGCCTCCGGATAGTCGTGAGCCGCCAAGATCGTGTTGACCGCCTCGCCCAGTCGCACAGTGCGCCCACGCACCGGCTCGCCCTCAATCTGAAAGGGTGTGACGCGATCATCGGGAGCGAGGGTCAGGCTCACAGGTCAGATTGCCCCGAAGCACCATGCCAGGATCGACTTCTGGGCGTGGATGCGGTTCTCCGCCTCATCCCAGACCAAACTCCGTGGACCATCGATAACCTCATCGGTCACCTCTTCGCCCCGGTGAGCAGGCAGGCAATGCAGGAAAACGCTGTCAGGCGCAGCAATGCTCATCAGATCGCCGTCCACCTGATAGGGCTCCAACGCCTCAATCCGGGCATCATGGTCCACGTCGCCCATGGAAACCCAGGTGTCGGTGATCACGCAGTCGGCTCCCGCGACGGCCTGGCGGGCATCATGGGTCGTCTCGATCCGGCCCTGCTGCTCAGCGGCGCGGGCTAGGTCCATCAGGTCCGGGTGATAGAGCGCCGGTGCGGCGATGTTCAGCTTGAACCCCAGCTTAGGGGCCGCATGGATGAAGCTGGCACACACATTGTTGCCGTCACCGACCCAGGCCAGCGTCTTGCCGGCGATCGGACCGCGATGCTCCTCGAACGTCATGATGTCGGCCAGGATCTGGCAGGGGTGGCCCTTGTCGCTGAGGCCATTGATCACCGGCACGCTTGACGCATAGGCCAACCTCTCGACGTCGTCGTGGCGGTCAGCCCGGATCATGATGGCATCGACCATCCGCGACAGGACTTTGGCTGTATCTTCTATGGTTTCTCCACGCCCCAACTGCATGTCATTGGCCGTCGAGATGATCACACTGCCGCCCAGCTGACGCATGGCCGCGTCGAAGGAAAACCGCGTGCGGGTCGAGTTCTTTTCGAAGATCATGGCCAAGGTGCGATCCTTGGCCGGGGCATCGGCATCGACGCGACCCTGGGCCCAACCCTTGCGGGCCGCCTTGCGGGCATGGGCGTCATCAAGAATGGCGCGCAGGGTTGCGCCGTCCATCCGCCAAAGGTCGAGAAAGTGTCTAACGGGTTGGGTCATATCGAGTGATCGGGTCCAATACCCGCTCATCCCCACGAAAGTGGGGACCCAGGTGTTTTATCGTCGGGCGCGAGGCGGTCAGAAATAGCCTGGGTTCCCGCCTTCGCGGGAATGAGCGGTGAATGAGGGTCTAGGCTGCAGCCTTGGCCTGGGTTCTTGCCGCCTCGCAGGCGCGCTCCAGCTTCTCCACCGCCTCACGGGCTTCATCCATGGTCAGGTTGAGCGGCGGTAACAGACGCACGCAATTATCGCCGCCCCCAGCGATCAGCAAATGCTGGTCGCGGGCATGCTGCATGAAGTCACGATTGGGCGTCGCCAGCTTCAGGCCGATCAACAACCCCTTGCCGCGAATATCCAGCACCACATCGGGAAAACGGGTCTTGAGGCCCTCAAACTGCTGGGTGAAATATCCGGCCACTTGGTTCACGTGATCGAGCAGTTGCGGAGAATTCAACTCCTCCATCGCCGCCAAGCCCACCGCCATGGCCAAAGGATTGCCGCCATAGGTCGACCCGTGAGATCCCGTGGTCATCCCCTGCGCGGCCTCTGCCGTCGCCAGGCATGCGCCCACTGGGAAGCCACCGCCCAAAGCCTTGGCCACCGCCATAATGTCAGGCTCGATCCCGGCCCACTCGTAGGCAAACAGCTTGCCGGTTCGACCTAGTCCGCACTGGATTTCGTCAAGGATCAGCAACGTTCCGGTCTCGTCGCAGAGGACACGCAAAGCTCGCAGGCTCTCCGCCGACAAGCAGCGCGCGCCACCCTCGCCTTGCACAGGCTCGACAATGATCGCCGCCGTGGTTGGGCCGACAGCGGCCTTCAAGGCATCCAGGTCATCGAAGGGGAGTTGGATAAAGCCCGGCATCTTGGGGCCGAAACCCTCCAGATAGCTGGCGTTGCCCGAGGCATTGACCGCCGCCAGGGTCCGGCCGTGAAACGAGCCCTCAAAGCCGATGATGTCGATCCGCTCAGGGTGCCCCTTGGCCCAATGGTATTTCCGCGCGGTCTTGATGGCGCACTCGATGGCCTCTGCCCCGGAATTGCCGAAGAACACAACATCGGCAAAGGTGGCGTCGGTCAGCACCTTGGCCAGCTTCTCCTGGCCGGGGATCGTGAAGATGTTGGAGACGTGCCACAGCTTCTCGGCTTGGTCCTTCACCGCCTGGACCAGCTTGGGATTGGCGTGCCCCAAGGCATTGACCGCAATGCCCGCCATGCAGTCGAGATATTCCACACCGTCCGTCGTGAATAGGCGCGCGCCAACCCCGCGCTCGAACGCCAAGGGGGTGCGGTTATAGACCCCCATGATGTGGTCGGCGGGAACGGCGATCGCGGTCTCTGCGGACATTGGAAATGCCCTCCAAAAGTCAAGCATCCCCGCCGCAGGGCGACGGGGACTGGAAGGCTTGGCGTTCTCTGCTTTGCGGGCAGAAATGTCAATTGTCGGCGCGTTTGGTGGCCCAGGTTAGAGGCACGATCTTCGGGATCACCACGCTCCACCAGATCGGGCCGGTGAGGGAAATCCCCGCTGCCACGATGAAGGCCCAATAGAACTGCCCCGTCTTGTCAACCACCATGCCGGTGATGATCGGAGCCAAGATACCCGCGAAATTGCCCATGCAGTTCTGCAAGCCGATCCAGACCCCAGCCGCCCGGGGCCCGGCCAGGGTCTGGCCGATGGCGAAGATTGTCGGCGTGTTAAACCCAAAGGCAATGCCGGCCATAAACAGGCTAGGCACCGACAACGCCGGGTCGCCGAACGCACAAACCATCATGCTGAGAGCTGCACCCAAATGGCTGGCCGTCGTGACCGTCTTACGCACCAGATTCGGCGTGGCACCTGCGGCGATCCATCGGTCGCTGAGCCAGCCGGTGGTCATCGAGCTGATGGCATAGACTACGTAAATCATGGCCCCCACCTGGGCCATGTGCGGCAGGGAGAATCCCTTGGCCTTGACCAAATAGGTCGGCAGCCAGGAGATCACGAAATAGAAGGCGTAGTTGGTGGCGAAATGGCCCAGCCCCGCACCCCAAAGCTCGCGGCGCTTTAGAATTACTAAGAGCGCGGGAGCCGGTTCAGCTACCTCCACGGTGGCCGCCGCTGAGGCATGTCGGGTGCTGATCAACCACGGCACCAGCCACAACAACGACACCAACCCGAACAGAATATAGACCGGTCGCCAACCCATGCTTGCCATGAGTAGTCCACCCACCAGGGTGCCGAACGCCGGACCCAGAGCCAAGCCTGCACCGATCAATCCATTGGCCGCGCCCAGCTTATGTTGTGGCAGATGCTGTGCCAGGAGTTTCGAGCTGGTAGGGAAGGCCGCGCTCTCGCCGACGCCCAAGATGAGCCGCAGAACCAGTAGGCCCATAAAGCCCGTCGCTAGACCGGAAGCCGCCGTCGCCAGGGACCAGATGACAACCCCCAGCGCTAAGGTCCGATAGGCATTGATCTTCTCGGCCAACCACCCCGCCACCACCAGGAAAGGCATATAGGTCCAGAAAAACGCCGAAAGCAGCACACCGATCTGGGTGGCGCTGAGGTGCAGCTCATCCTTGATCAACGGGGCTGCCGTGGCCAGATTGCCTCGGTCGACATAGTTGATGAATACCGCGAGCGCCAGCAACGGGACCACCGCCGCACCCAATCCGGCAATGCGCGGCGCTTCAGCTGTAGATGTGGTCATGTTTCCCCCAACGCCCGATGTGTCTCGGGATTTGCCATAAACTAGGTCGGAACCTGGATAGCGGAAAGCCCTTTTGCCATTCACTTGGTGACCGCCGGAATGCTAACGAGACTCGATGCAACTTCCCGCCCATGCCCGTCAGTCGGCCAACGAGGCTCGCGCCCACCTGCTGGAGCAGGGCTGGACTGAAGTCGGCCAGGGCGATTGGTCTTGGGTGTTGGCCGACCCCACAGACACACAAGCTGCCCGTGTCACTCCCTTCGATCCCGCCTATCGCATGTTCGCTGATGACTGTTTGCACGGCCCCACAAACCCCTGGCTTCCCCGCATTGAAGCGATCTATCCGGTGGGACGGAACGGCTACGTGGTTCTGATGGAGCGGCTCTGGCCTGCTCACGAAACCGCCGCCCAGACGCTCTGCGCCGCCATCGGAATTGCCAATCAGGTGGGATGGGACAACCCAATCCAAAATCTTCCGCCCGCCGAGGATCACGACCTACTCGACCTACGTCGCCGCCTTACGGCTCTGCTGGCGACGGGCTCGGCAGGCTTCCGGCTGTGGGGCGGCTCTGACATTCGCGCTGGCAACATCATGGTGACCGCGCGGGGTCAGCTCAAGGTCGTTGACCCGTTATTTGTGAAGGGCTTGGAAATCTTCGCGGCGATCCGGGACGGCCAAAACGACAGGCTCGCCGACTTCACGCGCGACCAGCTGGAGGACTATCTGACCATCCCGGTCTTCCCGCTTGGACCAGAGACTGATGCCCTGCGAGCCAAACTTAACAGGATGAAGCTCCGCGAGACCTAGCTCTTAATCTTGTAGCCGGTCTCAAACATCCAGAGGCAGATCGAGGTCATCGCCACCACCAGTCCCGCCGTCACGGCCACGCCCACCATCAAGTTGCCCTCGGCATGACCGATGAAGCCATAGCGGAAGCCGTCGATCAGATAGAAGAAGGGGTTGTAGTGACTTCCGGTACGGAACGGTTCGGGCAGACGCTCCACCAGATAGAAGGTCCCCGACAGGAAAGTCATCGGCATGATGATGAAGTTGGTGACCATCGACATCTGGTCGAATTTCTCGCTCCAAAGGCCTGCCATCACGCCGAGTAATCCCAGGATACTGGCCGCGCCGACGCCAAAATAAACCACCGCCCAGAGGTGGGTCACCGGCACATGGGCAAACGGGATCACCACTAGGGCCGTCGCCGCGCCGACCAAGATCCCCCGCGTTGCCGCGCCCAACGCAAAGGCCGCCACATGCTCTGGCGGGGTCAGCGGTGGGGTCAGGAAGTCCCCGATCAGGCCGTTCATCTTGGCCTGCAACAGGCTGGACGATGAATTGGCGAAGGCATTGTTGAGGATGGCCATCATGATCAGGCCCGGGGCTACAAAGGTGCCGAACGCCACACCGTGCACTGGCGGCCGGGCTCCCTGAGCGGCCACCACGAACACCATCATATAGAGTAGAGAGGTCACCACCGGCGCCGCGAGGGTCTGGGTCCCAACCTTCCAGAACCGCAAAATCTCGCGCATATAGAGGGTCTGGAATCCGGCCCAATTGACCCCCTGATAATCGCGGGGTTGCGGCGGGATGACGGTGTGGTCGGCAGGCATGTCCTTCATGCCCCTGATTTGCGCCCCTGCGGCTCGCTTCGCAAGGCCCGGAACCTGCGACTCAACATCTAGTTCCTGTGGACAGAGTTTGGGGCGCCTATTGTGGTCATTAAGGAATTGTTTACGATATCTAGTAGGAACTGGCGGTCAGCCTTGCTGGCAGCCACAAGATATTGATCCCAGCTAAGCGCGGGGCGTCGCTGGGACCGTCACAATAACGGTGGAGCGAACCATGGGTTGGACCGACGAACGCGTTGAGACGCTGAAGAAGCTCTGGCAGGACGGCTTGTCCGCCAGCCAGATCGCCAAGCAATTGGGCGGGGTCACCCGCAACGCCGTGATCGGCAAGGTCCACCGTCTGGGTCTATCGGGTCGCGCTGCGCCCTCCAAGCCCGCCCGCCCGGTGTTCAAGGCACCGCGTCCGCAGCGTCCCGTGGCCCAGCCTGCCGCACCGCGTCGGATGGCCGAATACACCCCGATGGTCGCGGCGCCTCAGCCGCCGCCGGTGCGCTACATCGATGAGGCGCCAGGCTCGGCCACGGTGCTGACCCTGGGGGCTCACATGTGCAAGTGGCCGATCGGTGACCCGTCCAGCGACGGCTTCACCTTCTGCGGTCGCCGCCAATCCGACGGCCCCTATTGCGTCGAACACGCCCGCGTCGCCTACCAGCCGGCCCAGGCAAAGAAGCGCTCCGGCCCGAACGAACTGGCCCGCAGCCTGCGTCGCTACATCTAGATTTCAGAGTCCGTTGGGGATGGGGCGTGCTCGGGGATCCCTGGGCGCGCCCCTCTTCATAACCACCTCCCGGCACGGGCAAGGCTTGGTTTCGCAGGGTCGCCGCTTGGCTTAGGGTCACGTGGGGTTGGGCGCTGGGCTGCGTGTCTCGTGCGGTTCGCCCGCTAGGACAGCTTCGATCTCAGCGAAAAGTCGCCCGACCTCGACCGGCTTGGGCACCAGACCATCCATCCCGCCGGCGAAGTAAGACTCCACCTGATCGGCTAGGGTGTTGGCTGTCAGGGCTATGATCGGCGTACGGGTGCGACCCGTCGTGGCCTCCTCCTCCCGAATCTGACGTGTGGCGACCAGACCGTCCAAGACCGGCATTTGAATATCCATGAGGATGACATCCCAAGACCCCGTGCGCCAGGCCGCGACTGCGGCAGCGCCGTCATCGACAATCATCGGATCGATGCCGGACTGTTGTAAGATCGCCCGCAGGACCAGTCGGTTCGTGGGATTATCGTCAGCGGCCAGAACTCTGGGCGCTTGGTCGATAACCGCACCCTGAGTCGCTGCCTCGGGAGTCGCATCACCGACCTGGCGCAACGGTATCTCCAAGCTGAAGGTACTGCCGACGCCGACGGTGCTCTCCACCCTAAGCGTGCCGCCCATCGCTGCGGTTAGGTCACCGGCAATGGCCAGTCCCAGCCCGGTCCCCCCATGCAGGCGGGTAGTCGACTTGTCCTCCTGCTCAAAGCGCGTGAACAAACGGCTGAGACCCTCTGGGCTGATGCCGACACCTGTGTCGCGCACCGAGACTCGTAGGCCGTGCTCCGTCTTGCCGACGGAGATGCAGACCTCGCCGCATTGAGTGAATTTGATCGCATTGGAAATGAGGTTCGAAATAATCTGTCGAATCCGCAGGGGATCGCCCTCGAAACTACCGAGTCGGCGCTCATGACCTTCCACGCGTAAGACCAAGCCCTTCTCGACCGCCAAGGACGAGAAGACTGAACATGTATCGATGATCAACTCATCAATGTCGAAGACCGCCGTTTCCAACTCCAGCTTTCCGGCCTCAATTTTCGCAAAGTCCAGAACGTCATTTAGGATGGCCAGCAATGACTTTCCCGATGAATGGATCACGCCGACCCGCTCCCGCTGGCGCGCCGTCAGGTCGTCGCTGGCGATAACTTGGGCCATCCCCAATATCCCGTTCAGAGGCGTGCGAATTTCATGGCTGATATTGGCCAGGAAATTGGTCTTAGCTTGGTTTGCGGTTTCTGAGACCTCCGCCGCCGCCTGCGCCATACGTGCCAATTGGCTCTCTTGGTCCAGGTTACTCAAGGCCAAATTCAGCTCACGCCCCTCACGGTCAAGGATCGAGGCTGTGACGCCGATGAAGGCAATGAAAAATATCGCCCCGCCGAGGAGGGCCAACCCATCCAATAGCGCCACCGGATAACCCAGACTGTAAAGAGCCACCGCCGTGCCCAGCAGCATCACCAGCGACGAGCCGCCCACGGCGAAGTATGTGGCGACCTTCCAGCCCCGGGCCATCAGCGCGTTGTTTAGGTTGGCCGCACATAGAATAAGGAGGGCTCCGGCCAATGAGACCGGAGATCGATAGGTCAAGAGCAAGGGCCCGATGGCGGCAAAGGTTCCGGCCGCAATCCCAAGGGAAGCCAAAGCCGTCCAGCGCAGATTGCGGTTGCCGACACGCGTTCGCAGAGCCGAAAATATGGCGGCGTCAGCAAGCCCCACAATGCCCAAAACGCCATACCACCAGAGTATCAGCGGGGAATGTGACGGCACCCAAGCCAGGATACCAACCACCAAAGCTTGCAAGAGCCGACCTGCGACGCCCTTGGATCGCCACTCAATGACGCGATCTATAGCGATTTGTTCGCCCGCAACCGACAATTCCATAGACCACACTTAATCCCAATGTGGTTTTGAGAGTCCTAACATCCCTGGGGTGCACTGAAAAATAAACTCAAATCGGGTTGAGGATTGATAGCGATCATTGGTCGCTAGCTCTCGACCAGCGCCCCCGCTAACCTCACCCCATGAGCGACCTAGCGCCTGAGTCTGAGACAATCGACGGCAATGCGCGACCGTATTCGGTCTCCGAACTGGCCCAAGCCCTCAAGCGCACGCTGGAGGATGCCTACGGATTTGTCCGTCTGCGCGGCGAGCTCTCTAAGGTTACGCACCACTCCAACGGCCATGTCTATCTGACCATCAAGGATGAACGCGCCGCCATTGACGGGGTAGTCTGGAAGGGCTCGGTTCGTAACCTCGGCATTCGGCCCGAACAGGGTTTGGAAGTGGTGATCACCGGCAAGATCACCACCTATCCCGCGGGCTCTCGATATCAGATCGTCATCGAGACCATGGAGGCTGCCGGGATAGGCGCGCTGTTGGCCCAGCTCGAACGACTGAAGGCCAAGCTTGCGGCTGAGGGTTTGTTCGACGCCGGGCACAAACAACCCCTGCCCGCCATGCCTTCGGTGATCGGGGTGATTACCAGTCCGACCGGCGCGGTCATCCGCGACATCCTGCACCGCATCCGCGACCGCTGGCCCTGTCAGGTGATTGTCTGGCCTGTGGTGGTCCAGGGTGACGCCGCTGCCGCCCAGGTCAGTGCGGCAATCGACGGGTTCAATGCCATGACGCGGGACGGTGTGGTGCCCCGCCCGGATGTCTTGATTGTCGCCCGCGGCGGTGGGTCGGTTGAGGACCTTTGGGCCTTCAATGACGAAGCTCTTGCCCGCACCGTGGCCGCCTCGGCCATCCCCTTGATCTCCGCCGTCGGTCACGAGACCGACACGACCTTGATTGACTTTGTCTCCGACCGTCGCGCGCCGACACCGACCGCCGCCGCCGAGATTGCCACCCCGGTGCTGGCCGAACTGCGCGCCGGAATTGCCGACCTGACCAGCCGCTTGCACCGCTCGGGTGGTCGGTTGGTGGAGGATCGGCGTGGTCGGGTCGAGACGCTGAACCGCAGTCTGGCCCGCGTGCCTGACCTCCTGGAGCTGGCCGCCCAACGCTTTAATCATGTTAAGAGCCGGTTAGGAGCAGCCCTCGAACGCAATGTCGAGGCCCACCGCACCCAATTGATCCGCACGACCGCGCGCCTCAATCCGGCCCTGTTGCAGCGACCGCAGGTCGTTCAATCCGAGCGGCTGTCACGGCTGACTCTGCGTCTAAGACCCGCCATGACGCGTGGCTTGGACAGGGCCGGGGAGAGACTGGTCAGCCTGTCGAAACTCTATGCCTCCGCAGACCCCAGCGCGCCACTCAAACGCGGCTTTGCCCGGGTGCATCGCGCCGACGGCACCCTGGTCCGTGAGGGGGTTAGCTTGACCTCCGGCCAGGGCGTGCGACTGGTCTTCGCCGACCAGGCCCGCGAGGCAGTGATTGACGGCACACCAACGCCCCCCGCCACCCCAAGGCCCCGCGCCGTCAGGGCCCCAAGCGTCGATCAGGGCGACCTCTTCTAGCCATCCATGCGCCCCTGGTTTAGACTGCTGCTATGAACGCTCACGATCCAAAGCTCGGTGCCGACATCGCCTCACTCCACTATGGGGATGGGGAATTCGTGGTCTTAAAGCCGGGCCGATATGTGATTTGTGCCGTGTCGGGCGTGAAGGTGCCTCTGGAAGCTTTGCGCTATTGGAGTGCGCCGCTGCAGGAAGCCTATGCCGGCCCCGCCGAGTCTCTGGCGCGCTGGCAGGCGACCAACCCCTGAACGTGATCAGCCGTCGCGTCGCCGTGGCCAGCCTGGCCGTTGCGGGCCTCGCCACCAACGCCCGCGCTCAACCTATTCCGCTGAGTTTGGTCGGCAAGCTCCAGCAGGGCGGCTTCGCCATGGGCCGCACCATGCCGCGCGCCAGGATCCTGGTAGACAGGGAGCCCGAGGGGCAGGCTTCACAGAACGGCTATTTCTTTATCGGTTTTGACCGCGACGCCGGACCCAGCGCGCTGCTGGAGGTGATCTCCTCAGAAGGTCGAACGCGCCAAGCCCTGAAAATCAGTCCCACCAAGTATGACATTCAGCGGATCGATGGTCTGGCGGACAATCAAGTGAACCCGCAGGGCGACGCGCTTCTTGCCCGGATTGCCGCCGAGACCCAACGCAAGAGCGTGGGGTTTTCCAGCCGAGCCGACGCCGACGACTTTCGTACCGCCTTCACCCGCCCCCTCAAGGTCTTCCACCAGTCTGCGAGGTTTGGCGGCCAGCGCATCCTAAACAACATCCCCAAACGCCCGCACTACGGGGCCGACCTCGCCGCCCCCACCGGAACCCCCATCCTCGCCCCCGCCGCAGGACTGGTCACATTCGCCGAGACGGGACTGCATTTCGAGGGTGGCCTCACCCTCATCGACCACGGCCAGGGCCTGATCACCGCCTACCTGCACCAATCGCGCATCGACGTGCAGCGTGGTGCTCACGTCACTCAAGGTCAGGTGATCGGAGCTGTCGGCATGGAGGGCCGCGCCACCGGCCCCCACCTTTGCTGGCGGATGAAATGGCACGGGCGAAACCTGGATCCCATGCTAATGGTGGGGGCGACACCGGCCTGAACCTCAGCAATTGCGGACGACCGAATGCCTAACCGTGATTTTGAACTCCCCAGCCTCAGGACACTTGTCGAAACCGACCTCGTGGCGCGTTACTCGACGGTACTCCCGCCCCTCTTGGTCCAGGTCATACTTGCACTGACCTGCACCTCGTTGGTGATCATCGCACGCATGGGCGTGGACGTGTTCTGGCCCGGTGCCGGCCCGTTTGCATTGATATTCCCCATGGTCCTCACCGCGACCCTATTCGGCCGGTGGCAATCGGGGGTTATGACCTTCGTTTTGTCATTCCTGTGGGTATGGTATTTTGTATTCGCACCAAGCCATTCGTTTGCGTTCCATAGCGAAGCCGATGCCCACCGCGCGATTGTCAATGCGGGTTCGGCAGGGCTCGTCTTGGTCTTTGCCGAAATGTTCCGTCGCGGTGTGCAAACCGCCGCTCGCGAGCGCGATACCGAGATTTCCAATTGCGACATCCTACTTCGAGAGTTGGATCATCGGACCAAGAACAATTTCATGATCGTGACGAGTTTGCTTCAATTGCAGATGCGTCAACTAAAATCGCAAGAATCCAAGGATGCGTTTGGCATCGCCGTGAGTCGAATACATAGCATTTCGGCAGCACATGAATATTTGTATGATCATCGAAGTGAAATAGACGGTGGAAAGTTGCCGGTTAAAGAATATCTGGAGTCCCTTATAAACAACATATTCTCCGGATTGTTTTCCGAAGATACAGTGGAATTGAATGTGTCCATCGATAATATGCGCATACAGCGCGACCAAGCCATAGCTATTGGTCTGGTCCTCAATGAAGTCATGACCAATGCCGCCAAACACGCCTTCGAACCGGGAAAGCCAGGAAAGCTCTCGGTCGAATTTCGGGCCGATCCGGCGAAATGGAATCTCGTCGTTTCCGACAACGGCAAGGGCTTAGACAACAAGTCCGGATCAACCGGTTTGGGCTCAACCCTGATCCAAGCGTTCGCCACCAAAGCCGGTGCCGAGGTCGCGACCGAGCAACTGCATCCCGGCACGCGAGTGACCGTCGTGGGCACAGTTGCCGCCTAGTCGTAATCTCGCTCCCGGCGACGATTTTCCGCCCGATTGCGCTTGCTAATCGATATCCACTGCTTGCGATGAGCCTCCCTTGCCACTGGGTCATCCCGGCGTTCGAGGTGAGCCAGTTCCCGCTGCAGTTTTTGCCAACTCTGCCATCGGTCTTGATCTAGCTGACCCGCCTCCAAGGCATCGCGCACCGCGCAGTCGGGCTCGCGCCGATGCTGACAATCGCGGTAGCGGCATCCCTTAGCCAGGATTTCGATCTCCTGCTCTAGATCACCGAACGTCGCACCCAATCCCGCCTCAGCATCCCAGAGCCCCAGTTCGCGCATGCCTGGGGTGTCGAGCAACAGCGCCCCGGAAGGCAGCAGAACTAACTCCCGGTGCGTGGTGGTATGTCGACCCCGAGCGTCATCCGCCCGAATGCCCTGGGTCAACATCAGTTCTCGGCCAGCCAAGGCATTGACCAGGGTGGATTTCCCAACCCCCGAACTGCCTAACAGGACGGCTGTTTTGCCGGGTTCCAACAGAGCCGACAACTCAACGAGACCTTCCCCTGTCAGGGCGGAGACGGCGTGAATGGCGACCCCGATGGCGACCGCCTCTATGCTCTCCCGCGCAGCAGGCACATCGGGGCAGGCATCAGCCTTGGTCAGCACGACCACCGGGATAGCCCCACTCTCCCAAGCTACGGCGAGATACCGCTCAAGGCGACGTGGGCTGAGATCGGCGTTCAGCGAGGCGACCAGCAACGCGACATCCACATTGGCGGCCACGGCTTGGCCGGAGGGTTGGCCGGGCCCTGCGGCCTTGCGGACGAACAGGCTCGATCTTGGCAAGAGGTGATGAATGGTCGCCGCGCCCTCATCAGCGCGAGCAGCACAGGCGACCCAGTCACCCGTGACTGGATAGCCGACCTCCCCGGCATCATGGGCAAAACGACCTGATACCTCGGCCGACAATTCGCCAACCTCGGTCGCCAATCGGTAGAGTCCGCGTTGCTGGACGATCACCCGTCCCGGGATCAGGTCACGTTCGGAGTAGGTATGGAAATTCTGCTGGAGCGCATCGCTCCAACCATAGGCGTGGATCATTTTTAGATATCCGTCAAAGCAGGAAGCAGCGCCCGCCGACGGATCTTTCTAGGGTATTATGGTACCTAGTCGGCGACGCGAGCGAAGGAGGTGCAGCTGAAAACAGTCATATGAAAACCCTCCTTCCGACGGAACAACGATGGCTCAAGCTAGGCTTGCACTCGCTAGGCGTCAACACCGCGACACCTCACACCGGCAAAGCGGTGGCGAACTTGATCTGCTCCATGGCAAAGCTCGACGACACATCCCCCAAGGGCGCGGCGGCGATCAGACGATTATAGAACCGGTCATAAGCCGCGATGTCGCTGACCACCACTTTGTCCATGTTGATCACCAGACCCTTGGACGACATCGGCGGGCGCCATAGCGAACACGTGGTCCATGCTGGAGGCGACGGCGTGAGACTACTCACTGCTGGACTGGCCTGCGTCGTTCACGCGATCCTGCCGTGGCTGTTCGAAACCACCACGAGCCGGTGCAGAGTGCACGGGGTGATGTCGCAGCGGCGCGCAATCAACCCCTAAATCGCCTCGCCCTTTTCACTTGATCATTTCGCCCGAAGCTCGTCCCATAGTATAGGCAACATTTGCGACAGGGGAGAATGCATGGGGGGTCCAGATACGCGGTGGCGCTCCATGTTTTATCGGGCGATCAATCTCTACCTCGGGATCGGTCTGTTGCTCGCCTTTCCTTTGTTCATGAGCTACCTGATCGCCACACCACTCTTGATCGTTCGCTTGGTTAGCGGCCATGCCAGCTTGGGGCACCTGATCTCGGTGACAGTCTTCTTCCCGGCCTACGGCCTACTTACGGCGATATGGCGGATGCTCAGCTGGCCCTACGGCATTCTGGCACTATTGAATGGCCACTACCCCTCAATCTGGGTCTGGCTAGCCCCAGGATTCCACCTGCAGCATACCATTCCGGTTCGGTGAGTTTGGAGCGGGCGATGGGATTCGAACCCACGACATTCAGCTTGGGAAGCTGACGCTCTACCCCTGAGCTACGCCCGCGCGGGTCGCTCGGGTGCGCGACCGGGGCGGAACCTAGAGCATGTTCCGACAAGTGGGAACCGGTTATCGGACCCAAACATGCTCTAACTTCTTGAATTGGAGCTAGCGGGCGACGCGGCCAAGTCCCCGCGTTGACCTAAGCCTCCAGTGGGACCATTCTATCATCAACCAATGTGAAGGGGAGACCACCATGGCGGACGGCGAAGGCCTACAGCGCGCGAAATTCACGTCGATGACTGTGAGCACTCAAGAAGAGTGGATGGCCATCGGCCAGATCAGCGCGCCCTATAACCGCCAAATGCCCGACCGTATGTTGGCCCACCTGCGGATGCTGGGCGACGACGAGGGCGGCTTTGCGGTCAACCGTCTGGAGCACTCCCTGCAAACTGCCACCCGGGCCTTCAAGGACGGGCGGGATGAGGAATATGTGGTTTGCGCGCTGATCCACGATATCGGCGATGTGCTCTCACCGTCAAACCATGCCGAGATGGGGGCCATGGTCTTGAAGCCCTATATCTCCGAGCAAAACCATTGGATGATGGACAAGCACGGCATCTTCCAGGGCTATTACTTCTTCCACCATCTGGGTCTGGACCGCGACATGCGAGATCAGTTCCGCGGCCACCCCCACTTCGAATACTGCGCCCAGTTCTGCCACCTTTATGATCAGAACAGCTTCGATCCCACCTATCAGTCGATGTCGGTAGAGGACTTCGAGCCCATGCTGCGCCGGGTACTGGCAGCACCGAAGCACTCGATTTATCGCAAGGTTGAGGCGGCTTAGTCCGCCGAGAATATCGCCTCAATCGACTGACCAAACAGGGCCGCGATCTTGAAGGCCAGTGGCAAGCTGGGGTCGTACTTGCCGGTCTCGATGGCGTTGATGCTTTGGCGTGATACGTGGAGCAGCTTGGCAAGGTCAGCTTGGCTCCAGTCCCGCTCGGCGCGTAAGACCTTGAGACGGTTGTTCATTTCCGCCCCCATCGCCACCAGATGCCGACCACAGACGCACCGATAGCCTGCATCGCGGTGGGTATCATGTAACCCAAGCCGAATGCCCGAGCTACGTCATGACCGGTCGGACTGGCCGGCCAAATCCAATGCAATCCGCCTAGAGCCACAAATGCAAAAACTGGCAATGAAGCCGCCAAGCCAATGACCCCACCCCAAAGCCAGGAAACCTGCTCCGCATGACGGTTGTACTCGTCCATGGATTGGTAGATGCGCATCATGAATGCGATCCAAAGACCTATCGTCGCGGCGGCCCAGGCTGTCACACTTAGGACGTGACTTGGCTCGAATTGGCTGGGGTCGCGGCGAGGCAATATCGCGGCCACCAACATCAGTCCAATAGCCGTCGCACCAATCAGGATTGTCGTCCGGCCCTTGCTCGTTCGAAAGTTGAACATATCAATCTCCCTTGTCTATATGACAAGGAAACACGACACACTCAGCGAGTCAAGCAACCTTGACTTCAGCGGTTCGCCGTCCATTGCTTGAAGTGCTTCGAGAGCTTCAAGCCCTGCCGCTGATAGTGACTGCCACCCTCGCCATAGAGCCGCTCGGGCTTCGCAGTTAGCGGCTCATAGACCAGCCGCGCCACGGTCTGGCCGTCTTCGAGCAGGAAGGGCGTCTCGTGGCTGCGCACTTCCAACACGCCCTTTGAGCCCACCGCGCCGGCCTCCGCCGTGCCGAAGCCCGGATCGAAGAAGCCGGC
>JANLPK010000283.1:0-2388 GCA_031367205.1 Alphaproteobacteria bacterium | reverse complement strand
GGCGCTGGACGGGGTCATTGAGGTCGCTGGGCCGACGGTCGCAGGCGGCGCGGTGGATGACCTCGACCTTGGCGTCGATGGCCGGAGCTGGGCCGGTCCATTCGGTGTCGATCTGGACGGGGCTAAGTGAGTCGCCCCAGGTCGTCTCGCCGAACCGGTAGGCATAGCGATCCCAGTTGAGGTTGAGGCCAGCGCTGGCCCCGATCTCGAAGGCACGGATGGGTAGGCTGGTGCGGTGAGCGACTTCCAGGAAGCCGGGGGCTAGGCAGGCCGAGCGGCGGACCTCGTTGGTTTGCGGCTCATGGGTGACGAAGTCGGCGATGCGGTCGTGGTGGTGCGCCATGGCGGCGAGGACGGCGTCCCAGGCGGTCTGTGCATCGGCCTCGAAGCCGGGGCGCGGAAAGGTGGTGGCTAGGTCAGGATCGTCGCCGCTGAGGACGATGTCGTGCAAAGCGCCAAGCAGTCGAAGATGCGAGGCGTGTTTGAAGATGTCGCGCACACTTGCGCCGGCCCAAGGAGCCATGAGCGTGGCGGTGATGCCGTTGGCTTCAAGGTCTACCGCAGCGAATTCCAAGAGGTCACCATAGAAGGGTGATCCAAGGTCTCGACAGCCTTGGGCCTGGAAACGGAACGCGCTGGCGAGGTTTGGGTGATGCATGGGAGTAGGTCACGCTGAGCGTGCCGGTTCGTCAATCTTGATTCATAGGGTCAAGGTCTAGGGAGCGGGTTAGCGGTGTCTCCCGTGTCATCCCGCATGGAGGGGCAAAGCCCCGGAAGTGCGGGACCCAGACGCGCGGGGTTTGCAGGAGAGATCGGCGTCTCTGGGTCCCGCACCTTCGCTTCGCTGCGTGCGGGATGACAGTTTGGGGGAGTTGACTCGATGAGAACACGAAGTGAACATATCGAGTGACTTACTATGTCTACATTCTGGCCAGCGGGCAGCATGGGACGCTCTATGTGGGCGTGACGAATAGCCTTGAGCGGCGCATTTCTCAGCACAAGAACAAGGTGGCAGCAGGCTTCACCAAGCGACATGGTGTTGATCGACTGGTCTGGTGGCGTGGCTATGGGGATGTCCATGATGCCATCTCATTTGAGAAGAAGCTCAAGCGGTGGCGGCGGGAGTGGAAGGTGAACCTGATCGAGGGTGAGAACCCGAAGTGGGGTGATCTCTATCCTGCGATGATGGCACCTTAGACACCCAATGTGTCATCCCGGAAGTCCCGAAGTGGCTGTCCCGGATCCAGACGCGCGGGGTTTGCAGGAGAGATCGGTGTCTCTGGGTCCCGCACTTTGCCTTCGCTTCATGCGGGATGACACGGAGGGGTGGATTGCAACGCTCGGATCGGGGCCCAGCTGCGGCGGTGAATGGGGGAGGGGCCGAGGCGTTGGAGGGCTTCGACGTGGCTGGCCGCGTGATAACCCTTGTGACCGGCAAAGCCGTAGCCGGGATAGAGGGTGTCCATCTCGGTCATCAGGCGGTCGCGGGCGACCTTGGCCAGGATGGAGGCGGCGGCGATGGAGCTTGAGAGGCTGTCGCCCTTGACGACGGTGCGGATCGGGCAGGGCAGGTCGAACCGGTAGTTGCCGTCTACCAGAGCGAAGGCGGGAGTGAGGCCTAGGGCGGCGACGGCGCGGCGCATGGCGAGCCCGGTGGCCTGTAGGATATTGAGCTGGTCGATCTCTTCGGCGCTAGCCATGCCGACGCCCCAGGCCAGGGCAGTGGATTTGATCTGGAGCTCCAGGCGCTCGCGGGCCTTGGCGGTGAGCTTCTTGGAGTCGTTGAGGCCATGGGGGATGTTGGCGGGATCGAGGATCACAGCGCCCGCTGAAACCGGCCCGGCCCAGGGACCGCGCCCGGCCTCATCCACCCCGCAGACGGGATAGGGCGAGGCGGCCTCAAAGGTCATGTCGGGCACTAGATCGACATGTCGCGGATGCGGTCGTGACAGTGGCAATGGGTCAGATGGTCGTTCACCAGACCCGTGGCCTGCATGAAGGCATAGACGATCACCGGGCCGACATATTTGAAGCCCTTGGCCTTGAGCGCCTTGGACATGTCGGCGGCGACCTGGGTTTGAGCCGGGACATCGGTGATGGCGCGGAAGCCGTTCTGGACGGGTTTACCGCCAACGAAGGCCCAGAGGAATTGCGAGAAGTCTTCGCCGCGATCGCGCATGTCGAGGAAGATTTGGGCACCGGAGATCGCCGCGTCGATCTTGCCGTTGGAGCGCACGATACCGGCATCGGCCATCAGCCGCGCGCGGTCGGCCTCGCCGTAGCGGGCGACTTTCTCCGGGTCGAAATTGTCAAAGGCGGCGCGGAAGCCATCGCGTTTGCGCAGGATAGTGATCCAGGCGAGGCCGGCTTGGAAGCCGTCGAGCACCA
>JANLPK010000279.1:0-6644 GCA_031367205.1 Alphaproteobacteria bacterium | reverse complement strand
CTGCTTTAGATAAAGCGCACCCGGCCGATCCCGCTATGGCAGGTCAGTTGGTGGTGGCTGTGGTGATGCGCGAGGTTGCTCATGTGGGCAGCCTCATAACCCAAACGCCTTAACAAGGCGAGTCAGCCAATGACGCCGGTGCCGCCCGTCGCGGCAATCACCTGGCCTTGGATGAACTCGGCGTCGGGCGAGAGCAAATATTCCACCAGGGACGCATAGTCGGAGTCGCGGCTGGCGCGGCCAGAGGGATTGGTGCGGGCCGCACGGTCGACGACCGCCTGGGCGGCGTCTTCCCCACCGACCATGGAGGCCACGGAGGTGGTATGCACCAGGCCCGGGGCGACACCATTTATCCGCACCCCTAGTGGGGCCAGCTCGGCCACCAGATAGCGCACGATGGCCTCAGCCAAGGCCTTGCCGACACCCAGAGCTCCATAGTTGGCCGAGGGAATCCGCGAGCCCATGCTGGTGATGAACACCACACTTGAGCCGCGCGACAGTAGATGCTGGGCGGCATGGACCAGATAGAGCAGCGACAGACCATTGGTTTCGACCGCCTGGCGAAACTTGGCCAGGTCAGCGCCGAGCAGGGTGGTCGGGTAGATCATGGCTGCGGAATGAACGATGTGAGTTACAGGCCCCGCCTGCGCGATCAGAGCAGCAGCGCCCTCCGGGCTACCAAGGTCGCAGGCCAGAGTTCGGGTCTTCGCCCCCAAAATCATCAGTTCCTCTTGCGCGAATTCAGCGGCCGCGTGGTCGTTGTGGTAGGCCAGGATCTGATCTGGGTAGGTGGCGGCCAAGCGGCGGGCGATGGCCAGACCGATCCCCTTGGTACCGCCGGTGATCAAGACGCTCATGAGTTAGGAACTCCCCCGTTCAGGTCAGGCGTCTTGTAATCCATATCGGCAAGGGCGGGGCTGGAGTCGGCGACATCAAAGGCGCTCATCAAGCCCGCGAACCGGGCCTGAACGAAGGCGCGCATGTCGGGATGGGTAAAGATATAGCGCTCCTTGGCGCGGATCGCCTCCAACACGCGCTGACCCACGCGGGCCGGATCGATGCCGTTCTCCACGGCTGAGTTGGCGACGATTTCACTGACGGTCGGCCCACCATATTGCGCCTGACGCACCCGGCCTGACTGGTTGATCTTGGTCTTGACGAAGCCGGGGCACAGCACCGCGACATTGATGTTTTCCGGGGCCAGTTGCCCAGCCCAACCTTCTGACATAGCGACCACGGCGAACTTGGTGGCGCTATAGGGTTCCATGCCCGGCGGCGAGATGTGACCGGCCATCGAGGCGGTGTTGACGAAGCAGCCGCCCTCGCCGTGGCTGCGGATCAACGGCAGGAAGGTTTCCATGCCGTAGACCACCCCCATCAGATTGACAGCGACGACCCAGTCCCAATCGGAATGTCGGACTTGATCGATTGGCCCACCGGCTCCCACGCCGGCATTATTACAGACCACATGGACCTTGCCGAAGGTTTCGATGGTCTTGGCAGCACCCTCTTCCAAAGCTTGGCGGATCGCCACGTCGCAGAGCACGCTGCCCACCCGGATCTGGCGCGCCTCAAGTTCGGCCACTGCCTGCTGCAGAGGTGCCTCTTCGATGTCGGCCAGCATGACGTTCATGCCGGCCTCGCCAAAGGCATGCGCCATGGCTAGGCCCAGTCCACTGGCCCCACCGGTGATGAAGGCAGTCTTGCCTCTGACGTCTTCCATAAGCGTTTCCCTCTTTAGAGTTTCAAGCGCGCGATCAGGTCGTTGGTCGACGGATCGTGCGGATTTTGAACGTGACCTTCGAGCTCGGGCAGGATGGACGCGGCGAGCGACTTACCCAGCTCCACACCCCACTGATCGAAGCTATTGATGCGCCAAAGCACACCTTCGACAAACACCTTGTGCTCATAGAGGGCTAGGAGCGCGCCGAGGCGCTCGGGTGTCAGCCGATCCATCAGCAGAAAGCTGGACGGGCGATTGCCATGGAAGACTTGCTGGGGTCCTGCGGAGTCGGCCGCCGAGCGCCCGACCATCAAGGCTTCGGCTTGGGCAATAGCATTGGCCAGCAGTTTGACGTGGGCGGCGGGGTCGCCGTCACCAGGGTCTCGAACCGCGATGAAATCCACCGGAATGATGTCTGTGCCCTGGTGCAGGGCTTGGAAGAAGGCGTGCTGGCCGTTGGTGCCTGCGTCACCGAACACGGCGGCGGCAGTGGCGTGGCTGACCGGCAGACCCTCAGCCGTGACGCCCTTACCATTGGACTCCATTTCCAGCTGCTGGAGAAACGAGGGAAGGAGAGCTAGCCGTTGCGCATAAGGGATCACGGCCCGCATCGGACGACCCATGGCATCGCGATTGAAAACATGGGCCAGGGCCAGCCGGACCGGTAAACTAGCTTCCAGCGGGGCGGACTGGAAGTGTTGGTCCATCGCATGAGCGCCGGCCAGCAGCGCTTCAAAGACTTCGTATCCTAGGGTGATCGCACAGGAGAGCCCGACCGCCGACCATAGAGAATAGCGACCACCAACCCAGTCCCAGAAGGCGAACACTTGGTCGGCCGGTACCCCGAATGCCTCGGCCAAATTGGGCGCAGCAGATACCGCCACCAGTTGGCAGTCTCCCGCCTTGCCCAGAGCGCCCCGCAGCCACGCCCGCGCAGCCAGCGCGTTGGTTAGGGTTTCCTGGGTGGTGAAGCTCTTGGAAACCACGATGACCAGGGTCTCTGCCGGGTCTAGCCCAGTCAGGGCGAAGGCCAGCTCCGAAGGATCAACATTGGCGACGAAGCGCAGGACAATCGGCGCGACACGCGGTCGCAGCGCTTCCCATACTAAGCGCGGGCCGAGATCGGAACCCCCTATGCCGATGTGGATGATGTTGCGGAACGGCTTGCCCGTGGAACCCGCGATATCGCCAGACTTCACCCCGTCAGCAAAGGCCTTGATCCTGGAGCGGGCCGCCTCAACGTCGGCGGAAACCGCTACACCGCCCACCGCATAGGCAGCGCCTACCGGCGCACGCAGCGCCATGTGCAGAGCTGCGCGGTCCTCAGAGAGGTTGATCCTCTCACCGGCGAAAAGGCGCTCACGTGCCGCGACCAGACCAGACTCTTCGGCAAGCCGTAGACCGCAAGCAAAGTCCTCCAGCGACCAGGCCTGCTTGGAAAGGTCGAGCCGCAAGCCCGCTGCGTCGCACGCCAGCTGCCCCAAGCGACCAGGCTCCGCTGCGAACAAGCCGGTGATTGATCGCCCCGCCGCAGCTGCCCCACGCGCTTCAAATTCGGTCCAGAGGGCAGCCGGGTCAGTCATGGTTGGGCGGAGACCTTCGGGTTGGTAGGACGGTGTTTACCATGTTGGCGTTAGCAAATGCCCGTTGCCCTGTCTCGACATGCTTGAGAGGAAATCCAAATGTCTTGTGACGCCGTCGCCTCGGTCGCCTTTCTTTGGCTCGCCTCCACCAGCCCGGTCCATGGTGCGTCCACCTATGCCATGGCACCGGCAGCCGCCGTTTCGCACGAACCGATGTTCGTCGATATCGTCAAGCGCGCCAGCCGCCTGAAGTCGCAAGTCGCGGCCTTTCAAGGCAATGACAAGCCGATCTCCGACACGTTCAAGACCCAAGTCGGCGAGCTCTCAGCCTTGGATATGCAGGGTCATCTCCTGCTCGCCAAACGCGGCACGGACGGCGACTTGAAGTGTATTCTCCGGGGCATTTCGCAGGACTTGCCGCTGAAGCTCAACGCCGTCACCAAGGCATCTGACCGCAAGACACGGGACGTCGCCTTGAAGGAGATGAGTTATCTGCTGCGCGACAATGTCGAAGTCATCACCGCGCCGCCCGCCCCGCCGGCCTAGTCTGCAGCGGCCCTCTCTAGAGCCGTTGCGACAATCGCGCCGGTAAGGATCTGCGGCAGGACCTGCGGCTCCCCACCCTTGGCACCATAGACCAGGTAGAGCGGCACGCCCGCCCGGCCATGCCTGGCGAGTTCCTGCGCGATGACCGTATCGCGACGGGTCCAATCAGCTTTGAGATAGACTGTTCCGGTCTTGGCAAAGGCTTCGGCGGCTTGTTTGGTGGAGAACGCCACCTTCTCATTCACCTGACAGGTGACGCACCAGGCGGCGGTGAAATTGATGAAGACCGGCTTGCCTGCAGCTTGCGCCTCAGCGAGCTTGTCAGGGCTGTAGGCCTGATAGGGAATGTCGGAACCCTGCGCCAAAGCACCGGTGCCGGATGGCACGGCATAGCGCGGCACGACGACGGCGAGGAGCGCTCCCACCAGCAGTAGGGTACCCAGTATCATCAGCACCACAGGCCGTCCGCCGGCAAGATGGCGACGCTGCGCGACACCCATGATCCAGGCGGACAGGGCTAGGACGACGGCGGCGGCGAACAGGCGGGCCAGGGCATCAGAACCCGCGCCGATTACCAAGACCCAGGCCAGCCAAGCCGCTGCGCCATACATCGGGAAGGCCATCAGCCTGCGGAAACCTTCCATCCAGGGGCCGGGCCGCGGAAGAAGGCTCAGCAAGGCGGGGGCGAAGGCTGCCAGGGTGAAGGGGGTGGCAAAGCCGAGGCCCAGGCCTAGGAACACCGCTAGGGCCGCCGGGGTCGACTGGGTGAGCGCCCAGCCAAGGGCCGGAGCCATAAAGGGTGCCGTACAGGGGGCTGCGACCACCACCGCCAGAGCGCCGGTGAAGAAGGAGCCGAACAGACCTTCACGGCCAGCAGCCTGACTGCCGATACCTTGTAGGGAGCCGCCAATCTCAAAGAGGCCGGAGAGGTTGAGTGCCACGGCCAGCATCAGTAGGGCCAGCACCGCCACCACAGGTGGGGACTGAAGCTGGAAACCCCATCCTACGGCAGCGCCGCCGGCTCGCACGGCGATCAGGGCACCGGCCAAGGTCAGGAAGGTCGCTAAGACTCCCGCCAAAAACGTAAGGCCTTGAGCCTGAGCTTCGCGGCGGTCATGGGCGTGACCAGCGAGGGACGCGGCCTTCATGGCCAGCACCGGGAAGACACAGGGCATAAGGTTGAGGATCAGGCCCCCGATGAAGGCGAAGGCGACCGCCCCAATCAAGCCGAGGCGGGAGCCGTCCGCAGTCAGAGCCTGCGGTTTGATGGGGGGGGCACCGAGACCCCTGGCTGAGCTTGGAACGTCACCCGCTGCGGCGCTGACCTCAAAGCTTTGGCCGGCAACCACCAAAACGCCCGCCAAGGTCTTCGGCGCAGGCGCGGTCTCCTGGCCAGGCGTCGGGGTCAGGCTTAGCGTCAAACCCAATAGCCCGCGCTCAATGACCTGCGGTTTGGCATGATCGATCACGTCGGCGGCGAAGGGATAGAAATAGGCATCAGCCATGTCAGTGTCTTTGAGGGCTGCACCGGTCATGGCCAGCTGGATCAGTCCTTGCGACTTGCTCACCAAGCCCTCGATCAGGCCGGGTTTGGGGGCGTCGGCCAACGCCTTGGCGATCTTGCCACCCCAGGCTTGGTCTGGACTAGAGGTCGCGGTCACCGGCAGGTCCAGGGTCAGGTCGGCATCCTGGGGCACGCAGACGTCAGCGCAGACCAAGACTGACACATGGGCCCTGAGGTTGACGCTCTGGCCGACCTTGGCGGACTTCGGCGCGATGATCGCCACGGGCAACAGCACTTGGTCGTGGTAGCCGTAGTTCATCAACGGACCGGTGGGCTGGCGGGTCGGCGGGGCCCAGACGATATCACCGGCGCGCCAGCCCGCGGGCAGGGTCCACTTGATCTCGGTGGCGGCACCGGAGTCGCCGGAATTGCGCCAATAGGTGTGCCAGCCGGACTGGATCTGCTGATTGAGCGCCACATAGGTCTTGCCGCCCGGCGCGATGCCGGTGGTCTGCGCGACCAGTTCCAATGTCACGTGGGGGGTCTTGACCGGCTTAGCTTGGGCCGGGGGGCATGCGGCAAGGCCAATGGCGGCGAGAACAGCAGCGAGGAAGCGGGTCATTTTGGGTCAGCCCTGCGAGGTTGATGGGCTATATGCCTATGGAACAGCTATTCGCATAGCTGGGCCTAACGGTTACGGCTCGACTCCGTCGACGAAGCCGTCGCATCATCGCAGAATCAGTGCTGCGGAGACCGGCCATGCCAGCCCAGTTTGACGATATCGAAATCGGCCGTGTGGCGTCACTTGGTGAGATCCGGCTGGATCGCCGGGCGCTGGAGACCTTCATTGCGGCCTTTGCGCCAGGCTGGCCGGTGGATCGCGGCGCGCCGGACGCCATGGTCTATGCCATTTGGGCTAGGCTCGACACCGCCACAACCTTGAACTGGCCGCAGACCAAACGCCTGGGGGTCGATGCTCTGCGTTGGGTGCGCAATCCCCCGGCGGGCGAGGTTTTGCGGGGCCGGATGACCGTGATGGGCAAGGACCCGGTGGGCGAGGATAAGGGCATTATTATCGCCCAACACGACCTATTGGATGAGGCCGGACGCTTGGTATTTTCCTGCCTGACCCGCAGCGTGTTTGCGCGCTAGCTCAGCAAGTGTCTGACACCTTTGACTATATTGTCGTCGGCGCCGGGTCGGCCGGATGCGTGCTGGCAAACCGGCTGTCGGCTGATCCCAAAACGCGGGTGCTGGTGCTGGAGGCCGGAGGCAAGGACGACTGGAT
>JANLPK010000267.1:0-4623 GCA_031367205.1 Alphaproteobacteria bacterium | reverse complement strand
GGCTTGGGCTTGAGGTGGCTCTCCTCGGAAATCCGAGTGCCCAACCCGCCGCAGAGCAGGACAACCTTCATCAGGCGACCCGTTTGACGAAGGCATCGGGCCAATAGGTGACGCGACCGGTCACCACACCCTCATTGAACGGGAAGGCCGGTTCCTCGACGATGAAACGTTTATCCTCGGCGACGAAATCATGAATGGCCGTGAGCGGATTATTCCAATCCCAATCGTCGCCAGTGCGCGGCGCGCCCTTGACCTGGGCCATCACGCCGTCGGTGGCCACCACATAGGATCCAATGCCGATCAGTTCGCCGTAGGCACGGAGTTCGTCGAGGACATGGGCCTTTGTGTGGTTGGAATCCAGCACCACCAGCACGGTTTCGCCGGGTTTGATCATCGCCTTGACTTGATCCAGCACATTGGGCGCGGTGGAGGAACCCTCGATCAGCGCGATACGCTTGAACATCGGATGCTCTTCGATGGCCTTGCGGTTGTTGGGGCGGATCTCGATATCGACGCCGATCACCCGGCCGTTGCCCATGGCCTCGAACAGGGAGGCGTAGAAGATCAAGGAACCACCATGGGCCACCCCGGTTTCCACCAGCACGTCGGGCTTCAACGTCCAGATCACCTCTTGTAGGCGAACCATGTCCTCCGGCAGCTGGATGATCGGGCGGCCCATCCAGGCGAAGGAATAGACATATTTCGAATCCCAGGTAGCGCGGACCCAGGCCTTTGATGCTGCAGCGAACCCTTGCGCGCTCGAGAGGCTGTGGCGGGTTTCGATATCGCCGTCTTTGACGATGACCTCGCCGCGCTCTTCGTCGATAGTGGTGATCAAAGGCCTCGCCCTTTAGTCTATAGCTGGGTCGGGATTGCCCCGTTGCCACCCTCTTATCTGGTCTTAAGCCCACGATGAAGTCTGATCCCGACCAGAGCGATGATCGAAGGATAGATTTCATCATCATCGGTGCCCAGAAGGCCGGAACGACGGCGCTTTTCGAGCATATGGCGGGACATCGGGACATCGGCCTATCGGATGTGAAGGAGGTGCACTTCTTTGATGACGAGGCGCGGGATTGGCAAAACCCCGACTACGGCGACTATCATCGACACTTCGACTGGGCGGCCAAGAGGGTGCGCGGCGAGGCGACACCGATCTATGCCTATTGGCCGCAGGCTCTGGTGCGGATCAAAGCCTATAGCCCGGCGATCAAGCTGGTGATGATGCTGCGCGATCCGGTGGAGCGAGCCTGGTCCCACTGGCGGATGGAGACGGCGCGGGGCGTGGAGACGCGAGTCTTCGGCTGGTGCATTCGGGAGGGGCGGCAACGACTATTTGATGGCGAACCCTGGGGTCATCATCGGGCGTTTTCTTATGTTGAGCGGGGTTTCTACGGTGCCCAGTGCGAGGCGGTGCTGAGCCTCTTTCCCCGCGACCAGCTGTTGGTCCTGCAGGCCGATGCCCTGAGGTTGGAGACTGCGACCGGCCTAGAGCAGCTGGCCGGTTTTCTGGGGGTCGGCGCGTTTACGGACGTCGGACCGCGCGACGTTCATGTGGGTCGACCGATGGGGGAGATTCCATTGGAAGACGCAAAATGGCTGCGCGAGGTCTATGCCGCCGATCAGGCGCGCCTTGCGGGGCTGCTGAGCCGCTGATCTCAGTCACAATGGCGTTTACTGAGGTCGAAAACCGACGGTTTTTCTTGGTGGCCGGGGTCTGGTCGCCTAGATTGGGCGCTCAGCCATCTCCAGGGCTGTGTCGATTTGGCCGGACTGAGGAGCTGCCAGCTCCATGGTCCGGCCTTTTTGCGTTTTGAGGGAAGATTTAGTGTAGCTGCAAGATCCCGAATTTGACCAGCCAGAGCACGCCGCGCTCCAGGAACGGGCGGCGGCGGGGGGTGGCGTCGGTGATCATGTCGGCGACGGTCGCGGGACCGTTGGCTTGGAAGAAGTCAAACATCGCCTTGCGTTCCGGCGGGAAGGGCATGGCCCAGGTGCCGATGTTGCCCAGCGGCGAATTGAGACGGGCCTCGGCAACGGCCCAACTCATACCGGGAACGACGGAGACGATGGATTGCGTTGTCAGCGCCTGGGTCGGATAGCCGGCATAGAGCTTGAACGGGTCTAGGCGGCGAGGATTATCGTTGGGGTTAGGGGTCGGCGTCGCCGCCGTGCGGCGGGCGGCCAGTTCTCCCCATAGGGCCTGATACTGCGGGATGATGGTCGCCCAATCAAATACCTCCCGGGCTTGACGCAGGGCAGCCTCGCCCATGCGGCGGCGCAGGTCAGGCTGGGTGATCAGCTGGACCAGGGCCTGGGTGGCGGCGCGAAGATCCATAGCGGTGACCGCCGCCGCCGCGGAGATATATTGGTCGTAATTGACCCAGTCATTGGCGTGGGCATAGGCGAGGTCGCGGCCCAGGCTGGGACGCGGTGCGGTGGTGGGAATGCGAAAGCCGTCGATGCCGTCGCGCACCGTGTCGCGGTAGCCGTCCCAATCGGTGACCACACAGGGCAGACCCGCAGCCATGGCCTCAACCGGCGTCAGACCAAAGGTCTCCTGGATGTTTTCCGGCAGGGAGATGAAGAGGTCCGCCGCCGACCAGATCGAAAACCGGGTCTCGGCGGGGCGCCCGTCTAGGCTGCGGTAGTGGATGCTTGGGCAGAAGGTCTTGGTCTGGTCGTGATAGGCCTGCGACGACTCCGGGGTCCCGGCCCAGCCGGAGACGATCCAGTAGATGTCGCGGCCGGTTTCCTGAGCTGCGGCTTCCAGCGCTAGGGCCATGGGGGCAGGGTTCATTTTGCCGGCGGGGCTGAAGCGGCCGACATAGAGCGCGACCACAGCGTCTTGGGGAATGTCGAGCTTGTCGCGCCACGCCTTGCGGTGGGCTGGGTCGGCGGCGAAGTCGGAGGTGTTGACCCCGAGCGGGATGGTCGCGAGCTGCGGGCTTGCAAAGCGGGTCGCGCCGAGACGCTGGGTCAGGTCCTCGCGGGCCGCACCCAGCAGCACCTCGACACTGTCGTTCACGGCTTTGGAGGTGCAGATCAGCGCGTCCCAGGGCTCCAAGGGCGCGGTCAGCATGTTGACGAGGGCGTCCATCACCCGGTGGGTCGCGGTGGTGTGGGTAATGCCGGTCAGACTGTAGGTGGTCGAGCCGAACGGGCGGCGAAGCCAGGCCTCGTTGGCGATGCCGGGGGTCGGATGATAGAGGCAGCCGGGTGTCGCCAGACGCGGGCGTTCCCGACGGTCGATCCAATGGATGGGCTTGGCGGTGGGTTCGATCCGGTCGAGCAAGGGTTGGAACCTTGAGGGCGCAGTGGGGGAGGCGTTGAAGAAGTAGAACGCGTCAGCCTGCGCATGGCGGATCAGGCCGCGCAGAAAGCTCTCGCCGGCCGAATGACGCCCCATCAGCCGAGTGGCTGAGGTGTCGTAGCCGTCCGGGTGGAAGTAGATCGCAGCGTTGGTCATGGCCTAACCCCAATAGCGGGTTGGGCGCGGCAGGCAATGGGGACGGCGGCGGCTGAGCATAAATGCTCCACCTTTGGGGGAGCTGGCCCAAAGGGTCTGAGGGGGTTGAAGCCCCCAGGTCTTCGCGTTTCAACCCCCTCCGTCTCGACGGGTGATACCCGCCGCGCCACCTCCACCCAATTCGCGCCTGCGGCGCTGGGGGAGGATCAGGTGCACAAATGCTCCCCTTCTGGGCTACGGGATGCACGGATTTGAGTCGTCTCTGCTGACGTCGGCTAAGCGGAGCAAAACCCCTCATCCGACCCCGTTCCACGGGGTCGGATGAGGGGTCTCTCAGAGCATCGAGATGAGCTCTCGAGCTGAGGTGCTGCGCAAGAATCAGTTCCGTGCATCCGGTAGACCAGCGGGGGAGCTGCCCCCGGAGGGGCTGATGGGGTTGAAGGGCGGAGGCATGTGGGCTGGAACCCCCTCCGTTTCGACGGGTGATACCCGTCGATCCACCTCCGGCCAAATCGCGCTACGCGCTGGGGGAGGATTGTTGTTCAGGCAAAAGAAAAGGGCCGCTCTTGCGAGCGGCCCTGAACTTTTGGGTGTCGAAGCCGACTTAGACGAAGTTGGCGGCGAGGATGTTGATCGCGGTCGCGCCCGTGAGCTTGATCGCGTTGCTGACGGCGTTGGTGCCAGCGCTGTCGGCGAAGACGTAGGTGTCGGCACCAACCTGGACCGCGACGATATCGCGCGAACCAGAGCTGATCAGCGCCGTGGCGTCTGACAAGGCTTGCGCATAGTCAATTGCCGAGGTGCCGACGAGCAGGTTGCTGGCCGAGATGGTCACGCCGAGGCCCAACACATCGCCACCACCGCCGACCGTGAAGTCAGTGATCGTGTCGGCCGTCGCGGACGGTGAGTCGCCCGCGGCAAACACGAAGCGGTCAGCGCCTGCGCCGCCGGTCATGACATCAACACCGGTTCCGCCGGTGATGGTGTCGGTGCCCGTGCCTGCCACGATGGTGTCGTTGCCGACCCCACCGGTGACCACATTGTTACCGTCGCTGACGCTGATGTTGTCATCACCTGCGTCACCAGCAACCGTGTCATTACCGGTACCGGAAGTGATGGTGTCATTTCCGTTGCCGCCGCCGACATTGTTGGCA
>JANLPK010000249.1:0-32580 GCA_031367205.1 Alphaproteobacteria bacterium | reverse complement strand
CTCTTCGGCGGTCTGGGCAACGACTCCCTCCGTGGTGGCTCCGGCGCTTCAGCCCTGTTCGGCGATGACGGCGACGACACCCTAATCGCCGGAACCGGCTCCAACGAACTCTATGGCGGCCTCGGCAATGACAGCGTCTCCGGTGGCTCCGGCGCGTCTCGCCTGCACGGCGACGACGGCAACGACACCCTGTTCGGCGGTGACGGGGCCAGCGTGGCATTCGGCGGCAGCGGCAATGACAAGCTGGTCGGCGGGGCCGGGGCTGAGAGCCTCTATGGCGACGACGGCAACGATACACTGATCGCCGGCACCGGGGCCAATCAGCTCTATGGTGGTTTGGGCAATGACAGTCTTATGGGCGGGTCCGGCGCAGACAGCCTGTTCGGCGATGACGGGGCTGACACCATCGCGGCGGGGTCGGGGGCAAACTTGATCTTCGCAGGCGCAGGCGACGACAAGCTCACCGGCGGAACCGGGTCATCCAGCCTGTATGGCGACGACGGCAACGACACCATCACTGGCGGGTCGGGCAGCGAAGTCCTGACCGGCGGTGCGGGGAACGACAGCATCTCCTCAGGCGGTGGAAATGACCTGATCGTCGGCGATAGCGGCAATGACACCCTCTCCGGCGGGGCCGGCAATGACACGATCAATGGCGGCGGCGGTATAGACAAACTGACCGGCGGAGCGGGAGCTGACCGTTTCATCTTCGCGGCCGGGGAATCGTCCACGATCTATGCCGCGATTGATCAAATCAGTGATTTCGCCGTAGGGGTCGATAAGCTGGTGATCGGTGTGACTGCCAGTGCGGGCAATGCCCTGCTGGGTCAGGTCGCCAGTAGCTATGCCGCAGCCCTCAGCGCCGCCACCTCCCTAGTCACCTCCGGTGCCCGCGACATCGTGGTGGTCAAGGTGGCTGACGTCATGGGTACTGAGGCCGGTACCTACGTCTTCGTCGACAACGGCGGCACCAACACCATCAACATCGCCGTGCGCCTATCCGGTTCGCCAACCTTGGGCGTGGGGGACTTTATCTAGGGGGCGAGCGCGGACGTCAGGCTGTGGCTTAGAGATTCAGACTGCCAATGAGCATCAACCCGAGCTTCAGCGCCGTGCCAAGGTCGTGCGCGAGGCTCGCGTCCAAGGCCAGGACTTCTCAATCTTTTGCCCTTAAGGCTCGGCGAGCGAGGTTTGGAGCGGGCACCGATGAAGCTGAACGACGTCAGAGATCCCAACTCATTGTCGTCCAAACTGCGCGGCAAACGTGATGTGCGGCTGCGCGCCATGATCGCTGATCTATCGGCACAAAAGGGCAGCGTCTCGATCTTGGACGTCGGCGGCACCGTTGAGTATTGGCAGCGCCTGGGTCTGGATTTCGTGCGGGAGCAGAAGGCGACCATCGTGGTCACCAATCTGGTGCCGTCCGAGCTGACCGGCATCGCCGGCAATGAAGACGTCTTCAGCATGGCGGTGGTCAATGGCTGTGACATGTCGATCTATGCCGACGGCGGGTTCGATCTGGTCCACTCCAATTCGGTGATCGAGCATGTGGGCGACTGGGCCAATATGCGCGCGTTTGCAGCCGAGACCCGCCGTGTTGGGCGAAGTTACTATGTCCAGACCCCGAACTTTTGGTGCCCGATTGATCCGCACTATTACAAGGCTCCGTTCATGCACTGGCTGCCCCACCCCTGGCGGGCGCGGGTCTTCAACAGCTTTGCGATCACCTATGCCGGCGGCAAGGCCAAGGATGTCGACGCGGCCTACCAGATCATCGACAGCACGCGGCTGATCGACGGACGCCAGTTCCGGTATCTGTTCCCCGATGCCCGGGTCTCGACCGAGTGGTTTTTCGGCCTGCCCAAGTCGCATATCGGCATTCGGGAAGTGGGTTAGACGTCGAACCTAACCCCTTGGGCTAGTGGAAGATTTCGGCTGTAGTTCACGGTATTGGTTGCCCGGCGCATATAGGCCTTCCAGGCGTCGGAGCCGGATTCTCGTCCGCCGCCGGTCTCCTTCTCGCCGCCGAAGGCCCCGCCGATCTCGGCACCTGAGGGACCGATATTGACATTGGCAATGCCGCAATCGGAGCCGATGTCGCTGAGGAACAGCTCGGTTTCGCGCACATCATTGGAGAAGATGGAGCTGGCCAGTCCGGCCGCCGCGGCGTTCTGCATCGCGATGGCCTGGGCGAGGTCGCTGTAGCGCACCACATAGAGGATCGGGGCGAAGGTCTCCTCCAGCATGGGGCCGGTTTGGCGGGGCATCTCGACAATCGCCGGGCGGACATAGACGCCGGGGCAGTCCAGCCGCTCGCCACCGTGGACCGTGCCACCGGCGACCTTGGCCTGGGCGAGCGCGGCTTGCATGGCGTCGTAGGCGGCCTCATCAATCAGCGGCCCGACCAGGGTTCCCGCCTCGCGAGGGTCCCCGATTGGCACGGAGCTGTATGCCGCCTTCAGACGCAGGAGGAGTGTCTCGGCGATGTCGGTGTGGACGAACAGACGGCGCAGGGTGGTGCACCTCTGGCCCGCCGTGCCCATGGCGGAGAAGGCGATGCCGCGCAGGGCCAGCTCCAAGTCTGCCGACGGCGCAACGATGGCCGCATTATTGCCGCCGAGTTCCAAGATCGCGCGGGCGAACCGCTCAGCTAGAACTGGCCCTACGGCCCGACCCATCCGGGTGGATCCCGTGGCCGAAAGAACGGCGACCTTGGGATGGGCCACCAGGGCTGCGCCCACATCACCCTTGCCCTGGATCACTTGGCTGAGGTGCTCCGGGGCGTCACCGAACCGCTTGGCGGCCTTCAGGAAGATCTCCTGCACGGCCTCTGCGGTCAGCGGGGTTTTCTCTGACGGCTTCCAGACCACGCTGTCGCCGCAGACTAAGGCGAGCGCCGCGTTCCAGCACCAGACCGCCACCGGGAAGTTGAAAGCCGAGATCACCCCGCAGACGCCCAGAGGATGCCAGGTCTCCATCATCCGGTGGCCGGGGCGTTCGGTGGCGATGGTTAGGCCGTAGAGCTGGCGCGACAGGCCAACCGCAAAATCGCAGATGTCGATCATTTCCTGGACTTCACCCAGGCCTTCGGAGGTGACCTTGCCGGCTTCAAGCGAGACCAGACGGCCCAGATCGTCTTTGGCGGCGCGGAGTTCTTCGCCCAGCAGCCGGATCAGTTCACCCCGCCTGGGGGCCGGAACCTGTCGCCAAGCCAGGAACGACATGTGAGCTTGCGCGATGGCGTCATTGACCTGCGCCGGGGACGTCGCCCGCAGGGTCGTGATCAAGGCTCCGTCGATGGGGGATCGCGCCGAGATGTCTTGACCGGTTAGACGGCCAAGATCGACGCCAAGGCGGCTTAGGGTCGCCAGCGCATCATCTGCGGCAGAGAGTAGGGTGGTCATGATGGGGTCTCCTTGGGGAAGCTTCTAACCGACTCCCGTCCATCACCCAAGACATCGGACCCAAGACATCGGTGGGCGATCCTGTAGGGTTGGAGAAACAGCTGGAGGATCCCATGACCCACGACCTGATCGAGACTGTCGGTGACCTGGAACGGATGCTGCGTCTCCGCAGCCTGCCCTTCGCCATGAAGATGTTCGACAAGGCCGCCGATATGGAGGCGATCCCGCGCATCCGTCGCCCCACCGCGGTCCATACCCTAGATCAGATTGTCGCCCAGGCGTCGCGGCTGGGTTGGACGGTGGGCATCACCGCAGAGGACTTGGTCGGCGCCCAGTGCCGCGCAGTGGTGGGTCTTGGCAATGCCAAGACGGCGGAATGGAAGAGCGGCAAACACATGACCGGTGTCTGGTTCGAGACCCAAGACGGCGCGGCTGAGCATCAGGCCGCGATGACCTGCGTGCCCGACGGTCTCTATGAGGCGCTGGCGGTTGGCCCTGTGGCGGGGGGACGGCTGGTCGATCCCGATATCGTGTTGTTCTATGCAACGCCCGGCGCGATGATCTACTTCATCAACGGTCTGCAATGGAGTGGCTATAAGAGCTTTGACTGGAGCGTGGTCGGCGAGTCTGCCTGTGCCGACAGCTGGGGCCGGGCGCTTTCGACCCGCACGCCCAGCCTATCGATTCCCTGTTTTGCTGAGCGTCGCTATGGCGGCGTGCTGGACGATGAGATGCTGATGGCGGCCCCACCGGAGTATTTCGAGAAGGCCATCGCCGGGATGAAGGCGCTGGCCAAGAACGGGTTCCGCTATCCCTTCGCGCAGTATGGCGTGCAGCAGGATGTCCGGGCTGGTATGGCGGTCAGCTACGGCTGATAGACCAGGGGGCTAAGTAGAGCCTTGCCCTCGCCGAACACCATGTCTTGGTGCCCTAGGACGGTGCCGCCCTCGCTAAGTGTCATGGGAAGTCTGCCGCTCACCTGGGCCTGGGGATTAAGGGTCAATCGGCCGCTTGTCGTAGCGGTTATTGACCCCATGGATACCATCCCTCGGCGGATCGTGATCGCCCCGCCGGCCGCACTCCAGGTCTTGGCCGAGGCGGCGTGATCGAGCTCATTGAGCAAGGCATCAGCTTCAACCGATACCAGAGGTGACCTGGCCCACCGGCCAAGCACAGTTCCAGGTGTTGGCTGCCCGCCCTCCAACCGGATGAACGCCGCCCCCTGATGGTCAGGGCCTGGGCGAAGGTGCAGCTCCAGACGCGCGGCCTGTGTCAGTGCGAACGGGGCTGCGGGATCCAGAGATTTGAACCGCAGGCCGACGCCCTCCATTGAAACCGATGGTGGTCGGAGCGTCAGGTCCTGCAAGCCCGCTCTCAAGGTCGATCCCGTCACCTCGACGGGTCCGCCTCCGGCAGGGGTGAAGCTAAATCCCTGCGGTGTGGCCATGATCCAACGACCCGGGCTATGCAGAAAAGCCTCGGCCTCGAGTCTTGGGCTGGTCACAACCCACCCAGTGGGGGTGCGAAGACGTGGTTGCAACACGGTCACGTCGAGCCGGAACGGATAGCCGTCGATCTTCCGTCCCTGCCAACTCAGCTCATATCCGGCACCGCGCAAACGGTCGGCTTGGGTGACGAGACTTTGGGTGAGCGCGCGGCTGGAGACGACCCAATAGGCGCTCCAAGCGACGGCCGCGATGGCGACCAAGGCAAACGGTGCGTAGAGCCAGACCCTGCTGGGTTTGCCCTGGCCCGAAGCTTCGGGCACATCAGGAAATGGTGCAGTTGGAGTTACGCGAAGGGCCATGAGCGTTGAGCATTGGATTTTCGGTTACGGGTCATTGATGTGGCGTCCAGGGTTTGCGTTTCTCGAGCGCCGCCCGGCCACTCTATACGGGCGGCGGCGCGCCTTCTGCATCTATTCGGTGCACCATCGTGGAACCTATGAGCGACCGGGGCTGGTGCTTGGCCTAGCACCAGGCGGTTCGGTGCGCGGCGCGGCCTACCGGGTGGCGGCGCAAGACTGGGACGAGGTGTACGCCTATCTGCGTGAGCGCGAGCAGCCGACCGAAACCTATGTCGAGGCCCAGGTCAGCGTTCGTGTGTCTGGGGGCCAAGCCTTGCAGTGCCTGACCTTTCTCTCAGATGTGCATCACCCGCAATGGGCCGGCGTCTTGTCGCTCGATAGACAAGCCGAGCTGATCGACGGTGCTACCGGTCTTTCAGGTCGAAACATCGACTATCTGCGCGATCTGGTTTCCCACCTCGCCGAGGAGGGCATTTGCGACCGCAACATGGCAACGCTCCTCCAACGGGTTGAAGCTAAGGCGCTGCGAGCTTAGCCGACGCCGTCTCGATCCGCTCTTCAAGCAGCCGCATAAATTCACCCCGCTTTAGGCCGGGAGGGATCGGCTCCAGATATTCAAAGATGATCGTGCCGGGCTTGCGCAGCATGCTGCGGATTGGCCAATGCATTCCGGAATTGGTTGCCACGGGGTGCACCGGCAATTGGAGTTCTCGGTAGAGGGCTGCAATGCCGGGCTTATAGCTGGGAGGCTGGCCGGGTATGCCGCGCGTGCCCTCCGGAAAGATCACCAGCTGGCGGTTCTCACGGAATCGCAGCTTGGCCTCGGTGACCATCTTCTTCAGGGCAACGGACTGTGCAGAACGATCCACGATGATCGCCCCCATCTTGGCCCCGTACCAGCCAAACAGCGGCACCCACATCAGCTCTTGCTTCATGACGAACAGCAGACTGGGCAAGACGCCGAATTGGGCGAATACATCGAGCATGCTTTGGTGCTTGGGCGCGACCAGGGCTGGGCCGGTCGGGATATATTCATGCCCACGAACCTCCACCTTGATGCCGCAGCAAAGGGCAAGCAGCAGATTGATCCCTCGGCTCCAAATCACCAATGACCTCACCATCCAAGCGTGGGGACAGATGAGCAGCGGAATGATCGCCAAAGCAAAGAAGACGGACCACAGATAGAACAGCGCCGTGAACAGAAGTGAGCGCAGGAGCAACAAGGTTTGACCTTTCAAGACGCGGTCTTAGGTGGTGCGACCCTGGGACCTAGCCCCCGAACCGTCTCCCGACCCAGTATGGCGAGATACTTCGAATACTCCACAACCATCAAGCGGCGGCTGCGCCGGTTGCGCCACCATTGCCGAACTTCAAAGCCAGAGGTTATCACGGGATAGGACTGGAGTTGTGCGTTTGGCATGGCTGAGTGCAGCTCCAGCATGGCGCGGGGCATGTGATAGTCGGCGGTGACGATGATCAGCGAGTGATAGCGCATAGCGCGTGCCCAATCGGCGGTCTCCCGGGCATTGCCGATGGTATCGGCGGCGGTGAACCCCAGATCGACGCAACAGTCATAGAGCCTGCGAACGGCCTTGCTGACCGTGCGAATGTCCTCGCGGCTAGCTTCGCGATTGACGCCGGACACCAACATCCGTCGCGCCTTCCCCGCTTCCAATAGAGCTACCGCCGCACCGATGCGTTCATTAGACCCGGCCCCGGTCAGCGCCACGATACCCCCTGCGCGCTCAGGTGGTGGGGCCGGTGTCGAGCGGTCCACACGATCAGCAAAGGTCAGCAGGCCTACGGCCCAGACCACAGCCATCAACAACAATGCCGCCAGGGTCTTCATGTCATCTCCCGAACCACCGCTTCGGCGGTCAGGCGTGCGACAATGGCAGCGATCAGGGCGGCCGCGAGCGGACAGCCCAACAACCATGAGAGATCCAGCCAATCCACCGGCAGTATCGCCCCTAGACTGTTCGAACTTCCCGCCAGCCGGGCTCCCGCGCCCAAGACAGCTGCTCCTAGCGCGCCAAGGGTCCCAGCCCACCCGGCCATCTGGGCAAATCGGGTCTGAAACAGGCGCGCGATATAGAGATCGGTTGCGCCTGTCAGGTGCAGAACCTCGACCAAATCACGTCGTGCCCGCAACCCCGCCCGTGTGGCGAAAGCGACCACGGAACCGGCAGCCAGGGCGATCAGGACAAATATTCCAAGCCCGACCCACCGCGCCCCGCGCGCCGTTGCGGCGATGTCCCGGGTCCAGACGGAATGATTGTCGACAATTGCGTCGAGCCCTTGGACCTTCAAGGCCGCTTCCAGGGCCTTGGCGGTTGCCGGCGACTTGGCATCAAGTTCGACCGCCACCAGCCTGGGCACTGGCAAGTCTTCGAGGTCACCAATATTTCCAAGCCAAGGTGCCACCAGCGCCTCGGCTTCGGCCTTTTCCAGCGCCCGCGCCTCAGCCACCCCCGAGACCCCGGCGAGGGCCTCCGCGGCCCGCGCCGCAGCCGTATCCGGCGTCTCGGCCCCATTTGGTCGCACGATAACTGTGACTTGTCCCTGGAGTTGATCGGTCCAATCCCGAGCCGCGCGGTTGGTGGCAACGACCACCAGGAGCGTCAGGCAGGCCAGGAAACAAAGGGTTGCGATCACAAATATCAGGCCACGTTCCTGAGTGTCGGAGGCCGGCAACAGAGGTGCCGGTCGCCATCTGCGCGAAAATACTTGAGCCTCGCTCATGGATTAGGCCCGGGTTGCGGTTCCACCAACCGGCCCTGAACCAGATGCAGCACAGGCTTGCCCGACCGTGCCACCATATCTTGGTCGTGGGTTGCGATGAGCACCGTGGTGCCCATGCGGTTCATTTCCACAAAAAGCCGCAACAATTTCAGGCTCATGGCGGGATCCACATTGCCCGTGGGTTCGTCTGCCAGGAGTATGTCGGGTCGTCCGACTACCGCGCGGGCAATGGCCAGACGTTGTTTTTCACCCCCGGCCAAGGTCGGGGGCAGGGCGTGGGCCCGTTCCTGCAATCCGACCCAGGCCATCAGCTCAGCAACATCGTCGCGGTAGCTCTCCGGCTTTCGCCCGGCGATTCGCAACGGCAAGGCAGCGTTGTCGAAGGCCGACATGTGTTCGATCAGGCGAAAGTCCTGAAACACCACGCCAATCCGCCGTCGCAGCATGGGCAAATGCTTGGGAGCGACGCGAGTCACGTCTTGACCGAAAAGATGGATCAAACCCTTGGAAGGTCGTGCGGCAAGATAGATCATCTTGAGAAGCGAGCTTTTCCCTGCCCCCGACGCCCCGGTTACAAAGTGGAAGGACCCAGGTGCCAAGGTGAAACTGAGGTCTCGCAGCGTCTCGGGATTTCGCCCATAGCGAAGGGAGACGTCGTCGAACCGCAGTACCTCATCAGGCTCCATCGCGCTTTGCATCACCCTAGCCACAGAACTCCTGGGTCTCCCCGACTTCAAGTTCCAGCCTAGCTTTACCGCAGGCCCAGGACTAGAGGCGCTTTCGATGTCGACTTGGTCAGTGGCGCAGGACCTAGGGAATCGGCTAGTCTGGCTCCAGCAGAGGTTGTGCCAGGGATGCCCACGAAAACATCATCCGAATTGCCAATCTGGTGTCGCGCGGATCGGGCGAACACCCTTACCATCGTGGCGCGATGATCCTCACCTGTCCCGATTGCGCTACGAGCTACAACGTCGACGCAGCCAAGATACCGGCTGAGGGGCGGACGGTGAAGTGCGCGACCTGCGGAAATCGCTGGACGGCCTATGTGACGCCCGAGCCTCTAGAGGCGGAGGAACGACCTGCGGAGATCGCTGCTGCAACCGACGCCGAAGTCGGCGCGTCTGACGTCACGCCCCCAAGTACCGACCTCACTGCGGGGGATTTGCCGAAAGAGTTCCGCGCCAAGGCCGCCGATGGGCTCAAGGTTCGAGAAGCCGCCACCACCGGCATCGTTTGGGCGGCCATGGCTGCGGCTCTGGTGGTGATGATTGCCATTGCTGGGGTGTTCCGCATCAGCGTCGTCAGCCTGTGGCCGAAGTCTGCGGCGGCCTACGCCTGGGTGGGTCTGCCTGTGAATAGTCTGGGTTTGACGATTGAGGGCGTTCGCGCCGATCCCGCGCTGCAAGAAGGCCACGCGGCATTGTCGGTGTCGGGCATGTTTCGCAATGTGAAGGATCGAGCCGTCAATGCGCCACCGCTGCGGATTACCCTGCTGAACAAGTCTGGTCGGGTCTTGGCCACTAAGATCGCACAGCCGTCGGATGGGCTGGTGCCGCCCGGCGAGACGCGGCACTTCGCCATCGCCATTTTGGACCCGCCAATCACCGCCAGTCAGCTGGAGGTGGCCTTCGCGCCTGAGGCGGCCCACAAAGGTCAGAAGCTGCCCAAAGCCGGCGCGGCGGTGCCCTCCCACCCGTCAGAACACATGGTCTTGAGAAAGAACGCCGAGCCACCGCTCCCAATCCTGGCGCCGATCCCGTTGCCGTCGGCGGCGGACAGAGCTGCCGTCCCCGCAGAGGCAGAACCTTTGCCGGCCAGTTCGCCCTATGCGTTGCAACCGCATGGCTAGCAGCCTGCGTGAAACTCCACAGGTCTTGCTCGGCGAGGCCGAGGTTGCTGCTCGGGTTGCCAAGCTGGCTATTGAGATCGCGCCGCGCATCGACGATGAGACGGTCGCCGTATGCCTGCTCACCGGCGGTCTGTGGTTTGCGTCCGACCTCACCCGCGCGCTGGCCCGCATTGGTCGCCATGTCAGGTTCGACGCGCTCTGGCTGGCCTCTTACGGGGATGAGCGGGCAAGTCTTGGTCGCTGTGAGGTGCGCGCTGACTTGCAACGGCCCTTGGCGGGTCGCAAGGCGCTGGTGATTGATGACGTCGTCGATACCGGTCTTTCCCTCTCTGAGGCCCATCGCATGGTCAATGATGCCGGGGCCAGCGAGGTTTTGACAGCGGTGTTCGCTACTAAGCCATGGCCGACCCCACGCGCCATTGAACCAGATTTCAGCGCCTGGGCTGCCCCAGCCCGATTCCTGGTCGGCTACGGAATGGATGCAGGTGGGGCCTTTCGGGGGCTACCTTATATCGGGGCCTTGGACTGAGCCTGAGACTCTCGAGCAAGCGGGTTTGGCGTCGGCTCGGCGATCTTCGTTAGGGTGTTGCGGTCGGTGTGGTGGAAGGGTTCGTCGCGACCGCGAACCTGCAGCACCGTGTCTTCGAAATAAGACCATGTGCCATTGGGGTTGATCGTCACGGTCATCTTAAAGGTATCTGTGCGAAAGGCGTGTTCCAGGAATGCGATGGAACTGATGCCGTTCTCAGTTGAGCCTCGCTCAGCCACGACCTCGAATGTGGTGGCGTCTGCGGGGGCATTGCCCTTCGCCAAAACGGTCTGACCGCGCGGAATCGTCAGGGAGTGGCTGAGCATCCCAGTTGCCGACTCCCACAGCCAATAGCCGACTTGATCGTGATAGGCCCCGACCTCACCGGGCTTGGTGATGTGACTATGATAACGCAGCCCATAGAGTAGCTGTGGGCCGTTAGATTGCGGATCAATCGGTTGAAGCTCGATGTGTTCCAGATAGGCTTGGCGTCCGCTGCCGTCGATATTGGGATTGAGGTCCAGTCCCTTGAGACCCTCCCACACCCCGGCCAACGCACGCAGGGGCCCAAGATTGGCAAGCGTATCGACATCAATGTCGTCTTGCTCGCTGAAGATATCGTCTGGATAGTCGGTCATGTTTTTCCGCCGGGAACTTGAATGTCTATAGCCAAGGCGCGTCGGTCTCGCGCTCCAGCATGTCTTGGTAGGTCGGGCGAGGCCGAACGATGGCGAACTTATCGCCCTTGACCAAAACCTCGGGGACCAAGAGGCGGCTATTGTATTCGCTGGACATAACCGCCCCATAGGCACCGGCGCTCATGAAGGCGACGAGGTCGCCTGCGGCGAGCAGGGGTAAATCGCGGTCGCGTGTAAAGGTGTCGCCGGTCTCGCAGATCGGACCCACCACATCATAGGTCACATTTCCGCTGTCGCGCGGCTTGACGGAACGAATGTCATGATAGGCGTCGTACATGGCTGGTCGGATCAAGTCGTTCATGGCCGCGTCGAGGACCGCGAATTTACGGCCCTCAGGGCGCTCATGGATGTGCAGAACTGTGGCCAGCAAGACCCCGGCATTAGCGGCGATCATTCGGCCAGGCTCGAAGGAGTATCCGATGTCCAGCCCGTCCATCGTCTTGGCGATCATCCGGGCGTAGTCGGCGGGGTTGGGCGGAGTGGGTTGATTGAAATAGGGCACACCCAAGCCGCCGCCGAGATCCAGGCGCTCAACGCCCAAGCCCTCCCTGCGAAGCGCTAGAACCAAACCGCGCATCTTGGCAAAGGCTTCAGCCAGGGGCGCAAGATCAGTGATCTGACTGCCGATGTGACAGGTGACTCCCACCGGTTTCAGCCCTGCATTATTGGCTGCTTGGGCATAGAGCCGCGCCGCCTCGGACAACGAAACGCCGAACTTGTTGTCCGCCTTGCCGGTGGAGATCTTCGCGTGACCGCCGGCGGAAACGTCGGGATTTACCCGAAAGGCGATGACGGCTCTGGTCCCTAGGGATTGCGCCACCTGGGAGGTCAGGTGCATCTCAGGTTCAGACTCAACATTGATTTCGCAGACGCCGACCCGCAAGGCGAATGCGATCTCGGCGGCCGACTTGCCGACCCCGGAGAAGACAATTTTGTGCGCGGGAATGCCGGCAGCCAAAGCCCTGCGAATTTCTCCCTCTGAGACCGTGTCTGCGCCGGCACCTAGTTTGGCCAGGGTCTTGAGCACCGAAATGTTTGAATTGGCTTTCACCGCAAAGGCGATCAGCGGGTCCTCACCCATCGGCCCCCGCAGGCCTTCGGCGAGAAGCGAGTCCCGTAGCACCAAAAAGTGGCGCTCCAGTGTGGCGCTGGAATAGACATAGACCGGGGTGCCGACCGCGTTTGCAATGGCTGAAAGTGGAACCCCCTCACAGGCAAGTTCGTCGTCGCGTAACTCAAAGTGGTTCATCGTGGCCGCGCATACGGGTCTTCAAGCGCGCCCGGAGGTCCGCTTGAAGTTGGATTACTCGTCGAATCTATCGGCACCGTGCGCGAGGGTGCAGGGTCGGAGTTGCGGTCTCTGGGATCGACGGTTTGCACGGTTCTCGTCGGTTCCGGACCAGCATCTGCTTGGGAGTGACCGAACATGGGCCCAGGACGCTCCAACTGACCCAATTTGCCGCAGCCTGACTGCGACAGCCCAGCTAAAACGAGCAGAACCCCGAGAGCTAAAGATCGAAACATCATCTCAAAATCTCCTTCCAGCGCGCCACCTGGGCGCGGACCTGTTCCGGCGCGGTGCCGCCGTAGCTCTTGCGACTGCTCGCAGAGGCGCGGGGTGTCAGAACCTCATAGACATCGGAGTTGATGCCTTGTGAGAGCGCCTGAAGTTCCGAAAGCGGTAATTCCGACAGGTCGCATCCAAGGGTCTCCGCCCGTTTGACCGCCGCACCGGTGATGTGATGAGCGTCGCGGAACGGCATGTCTAGGGTGCGAACCAGCCAGTCAGCAAGGTCGGTGGCGGTCGAGAAACCAGCACCTGCTGCCTGGGCCATCTTGGCCGCGACGGGCTCCAGGTCGTCGATCATTCCCGCCATTGCTGCCAGAGACAGTTCCAAAGCGTCAAAGGCCTCGAAGGTGGGAACTTTGTCCTCCTGCATGTCCTTGGAATAAGCCAGGGGCAGCCCCTTCATGACCACAGTAAGTTGGGTGAAGGAGCCCAGCAGTCGACCAACCTTGGCGCGCACCAGCTCTGCGGCGTCGGGGTTCTTCTTCTGCGGCATGATCGAGGAGCCGGTGGTGAAGGCATCCGACAGCCGGATGAAACCGAACTGCGGCGTCGTCCAGATCACGATCTCCTCGGCTAGGCGCGACAGATGAATGCCGCAAAGCGTGGCCGCCGACAGACTCTCTAACGCGAAGTCGCGGTCTGAGACGCTATCGAGGGAGTTTGCGGTCGGCCGATCAAAGCCGAGCGCTTGCGCCGTGGCTTGTCGATCAATGGGGAATGGCGATCCGGCCAGGGCGGCGGCACCCAGCGGACACTCGTTCATTCGCGCACGTGCGTCGGCGAACCGCGAGCGATCGCGGCCAAACATCTCCACATAGGCCATCAGATGATGGCCAAAGGTCACCGGTTGGGCCGGCTGCAAATGGGTGAAACCAGGCATCAGCGTATCGGCATGGGCACCGGCCTTAGCGAGCAGAGCTTTCTGCAGAGTCTGCAGTTGCGCCCCGGTGTGGTCGCAGGCCTCCCGAACCCAGAGGCGAAAATCCAAGGCCACTTGGTCATTGCGGGACCGCGCCGTATGCAGCCGTCCGGCCACGGGGCCGATCAACTCGCGCAGCCGGGCCTCGACATTCATATGAATGTCTTCGAACTCCTCGCGAAACGGGAAAGTGCCGGCTACGATCTCAGCCGCAATCGCTTCAAGTCCGCCTTGGATCGCGGCTTCATCGGGGCCGTTGATGACGCCCTGCTTGCGCAACATAGCCGCATGGGCCCGAGAGCCCGCGAGATCTTGAGAGGCCAATCTGCGATCAAAGCCGATGGAGACATTAATTGCCTGCATCAATTCGGCAGGTTTGGCGCTAAACCTGCCGCCCCACATAGCTTGGCCTTCCGCAGTGTCGGCGGGGTCTTTCAACGGATCTGAGGAGTCGTCGGTCATATGCGTGAAGGTCAGGGCATTGAGTCAGTTCAATCCAGGTCGAGCCTGCTCAAGTGGGCCCTCTGGTGCGTCACCGGGCTTGGCGTCGCCTTCCTTGTCTACATCATTGCGCAGTCGTCCATAAACCCCCGACAGGAAACCGGATTGAAGAGTTTAGCCAAGGGGCAAATGGCCAAGCTGACCCTTCCGGCCGATGCAGGTGCCGCGCCGGCCACCAGCTTTGTCGATTCCAATGGAAAACCGCTTCGATTAGCTGATTTCAAAGGCAAGGTGGTGGTCTTGAATATCTGGGCGACCTGGTGCGGGCCTTGCATTTTGGAAATGCCGACCCTGGCCAAACTTGCGACGGACTATCAGGGACAGCAGGTCGCGGTGGTTGCTGTCGCCATGGACGGGGAGCGGGATGCCGACAAGGCTCAGGCTTTCATCGCCAAGCATCCGCCACTGGCTTTCTACCGCGACCCGAAACTGAAGCTTCCCTATGACTTGAAGCCCTCAACTTCGGTGATGCCCGCCACAGTTATCTTCGGCAAGGACGGGTTCGAGAAGGGTCGAGTCCTTGGGCCCACAGATTGGTCCACCAAAGACACGCACGCGATCATTGATCGGTTGCTGGCTGCCGATTGAGTTTCGGCTGATCCAGACCCGAGTCAGTTAGCGTGAACGGATTCGCGCCAACGCATCTTTTTCCGTCAGGGCGCGCATAAATCCGACGAGGGCTGCCCTAGCCTCTGGTGGCAATTGTTCGAAGGCCGACAATAGGTCTGTAGCGCCAGGCGTCCGCATCCGACCCAACAGATCCAGATCGCCGATCTCGCCCTCGGTGTCCAACACGCCCATGAGGTCCACGACGCGGCAGCGCAGAGCGCGGGCAATCTGCACCAGTCGCGAAAACGAGATCCGGTTGGCACCGTTTTCGTACTTCTGGATTTGTTGAAAACTAACCGCGCATTGATCAGCCAGGGATTCCTGTGACAGCCCGATGCTGCGGCGACGCACCCGGACCGCAGCCCCCAAGGCGATATCCATGGGATCGGGGGTCTTGTTTGATTGTTCGGCCACGGTGACTGGGTCCCCATCGATGTTCAAGGAGTGCAGCCCTACTGCGATTGTCGCAACTTTGCAAAGTCACTTCAAATATTCGCGGCCGATAATCTTAATGGCCCGCTTCGGGATCGAAGGAGAACCTGTTTGCCCCCGAAACTATTTTTGCGAATTTCAATACTCAAAATGAGCATACTTGCGTTTTGGGTATAATCTGCGGCTATGAGTAGAATTGGAGGCTGCAAGACGTGTCGGCGTTCTGAGGAATTGCTGTGGTTTGGTCAGTTGGCAGTTTTACTCTGGCGGACCAAGCAAGGCCCATGTTGCCTCTGGACCTCAACGCAATAGGCTTGAGCCTCCTGTCGCGTCGAAAATCCTTGAACTAGGGCGCGGTAATATGTGCGCGGTCCCAACTGAGCGACTTCGATACGGGTTGATCGCACCGCACCGCCCAGCACGCGATATTTTTTCAGAGCATTATTGGCCGCGACTTCGCTATCCAGGGATCCCACCTGGACGGTGATCGTTTTGGAAGAGTCGGCACTCTTTGGTTCATCTGTGCTGACGACGATGGGGGTTGTGGCTGTGGCTTTTTCCTCCGGTTGGGGTTTCTTAGCAGGTTGGTCCGTCACAATGGGTCGCAAGGTGGAAACCTGGATACGGCTGTTGCAAACCGCGCGCACTACGTCGGCCATAAAGGCATCGTCGGAAGGCTGCACCCATCCTCCGGGCAAGGTGCGAACCTGCTTTTCGCCCTTGAGGTTCGGGAGAGAAAAGACCTCCATCTCCACCACCCGATCCCGGCGACTCTCGCAATTCACCTCAACAATAGAGCGCATTGAGCGATAGCCCAGGCGTAAGGCCGCCTCGTCGTCCACCACCTCGCCCTGCAAGCCGATTTTCTCGGAGGGTGACCAACTGCTCTTTGCCGCGCGAAAGCCAATGACGATGTCCGGTTTGACGGAGACCACCGCACTCTTGGGCAACTGCGTGCGCGCTACGAAAGCCTCCACATGCAGCTTCTGCCGGGCGGCCTGGGCGTTTCGGTCACCCGTCATGGGCGCGACTTGGGACGCTGCCGGTTGCACTTCGATCGCGCTGAACATCGCAATGACAGCAGTCAGGGCACCCGCGGCGCGAATCCGGATCATCCAGCCTGGATACTACCGGTTGCGCCGGATCGCCATCTCTCCAATTCAATCCGGCCAAGACCTCTGGCCTGCCGCTGCGGTAGTTGTGACAAGCTCACCGGCTAAGGCATGATGCAGCGATTGAACCAGAGGCGGACCGATATGGCTCAGATTGATGATCGTACACCTATATTGATCGGCGTTGGCCAGGCTGCCGAGCGTCCGAGCGACGGCGACTATCAGGGCCTCTCGCCCGTCAGGCTTGGGGTGCTGGCTGCCTCGCGAGCCGTCGCCGATAGCGAAGCGACGGGAGATTTGGTTGGTGCCATCGACGTGATCGCGGCAATCCGGCAGTTTGAGATATCCCACCCAGCAGCCAAGGCCCCATTCGGTGCTTCAAACAACTTTCCTCGATCGGTAGGCTTAGGGATTGGGGCCAAGCCCCGTCGCGCGATCTTGGAGATTACCGGCGGCCAGGGCCCCCAAAGGCTGGTGGGTGAGTTCTGCACGGCGATCTCTCAAGGCGAGGTCGAGATCGTACTGCTCACCGGCTCTGAAGCCATGTCAACGGTGCTGCACCTGGCGGCCAAGGGCGAAACGCCCGATTGGTCGCAGACGGTGGAGGGTGATCTGGAAGATCGCGGCTATGGCCTGGACGGGATGTTCACACCCACACTTGGTCGTCATCGTATTCGCGGCGCGATCCCGGCCTATGCCCTGTTCGAGAACGCGCGGCGCGCGCGGCTGGGATTGAGCCGTCAGGCCTATGCGCAGACGATGGGTGAACTCTTTGAACCCTTCACGCGGGTGGCTGCCGCCAACCCCTATTCTGCGGCACCCACGGCCCGCAGCGCTGCCGAACTCATTGCGGTCAGCGCGCGTAACCGCATCGTTGCCGACCCCTTTACTCGCATGTTGGTGGCCAGGGATCAGGTCAATCAGGCTGCGGCGGTCTTGATCACCAGCGTCGGCAAGGCGCGCGCCCTTGGCATTGCCCAGTCCAAGTGGGTGTTCCTACACGGGCAGGGCGATGCCAATGAGTTGACCATCATGGAGCGCCCAGACCTCTCCGCCAGCCCCCAGTCGATTGCCGCAGGTAAGCTGGCGCTGCAACTTGCCGGCAAGACCGCTGACGACCTCGCGGTGATGGACCACTACAGCTGTTTCCCGATCGCGGTGTTCAATATGTGCGACGGCCTGGGGATCGCGCCAAACGACCCACGCGGCTTGACCCTGACCGGCGGGCTACCTTATTTCGGCGGGGCGGGGAATAACTATTCCATGCACGGCATTGCTGAGGTCGTGGCGGCAGTGCGCAAGCGCCCAGGTTCCTTTGGCTATGTCGGGGCCAATGGCGGCATGCTTTCCAAATACTCTGCCGGCATCTACAGCACAGAGCCTGCCGATTGGTCGCGCCCCGAGGCGCGGCGCGGCAAGGTGGCAGATGCCAAGGTTCCAGGCCTGGAGATCGACGCCGCCGAGGGTGAGGCCCGCATCGAGACCTATACGATTGTTCCCCACCGTGACGGCGACCTGGTGGTGGCCATCGGTCGGCTGGATGCCACAGGGGCGCGGTTCGCGGCCAACCCGGAGGAGGGGGGTCAGGCGACCGTAGAGGCCGCGCGAAACACTGATCCCCTCGGTCGGAAGATCAAGGTCCGAACCGACACCGAAGGCTTCAACCGCTTCACCTTCAGTGACTAAGCAGTGGGCGACACACGCGCATTTGTAAGTAGTGTGGGCGTGATCCGTGCGGCATATGATCCCTGAACCGTTCTGACGGTCCATGAGGTAAGCTGAGATGGCAACAGTCCACCCGCCACGACCCAGTGCCTTTCTCCGGGTGGCTGTGACAGGGCACCGGCCGCGACCGGACCGGCCGATGGATGTCGATAAGATTCGCGCCGCCTGTGCCGCCACTTTCGCGGACCTGGGCGCTTGTCTGGCCAAGCTCACCACGCCGGCCTTTGACAATGCCCAGCCTACCCTGGCCTTGGTCTCGCCCTTGGCGGAGGGGGCCGACCAGATCGCCGCCAACGGGTTCTTCGAGGCTGAGCTGGACGCCCGTGTCGCACGTCGTCTGGAGGTGGTTCTTCCCTTCGGCCTGGACGACTATGCCGCGACCTTTGATAGTGCCGAGGCGGCCCGTATGATGCGGGTGCGATTGGCCCAGGCCTCAGCGGTGATGGTTCTGGCCGACTGGACGCCGCCACTGGCCGCGGACCCCACACCGATGGCCGCCTATTGGCGCGACCGGCGCTATGGCACCCTGGGCTCGGTGCTGCTCGATCAGTCCGACGTGCTGATCGCCATCTGGGACGGCCAGCCCGGACGCGGGCGCGGCGGGGCGGCTGACGTGGTGGCCGAGGCGGTGGCGCGCGGCATGCCGGTGGTCTGGATCCATCCGGTGGCTGCCAAACGCGAGCTGCTGATCGTCACCGACGAAGATCAGGATGTCTTTCAAGTCGTGGCTCAAGGCACCGTCCCCTACCATGCCCTGCGCTTAGAGAGCCTGATCGCGCCGCTACTGACGGCTGACAGCACGTCATCCCTGCCGGATGACAAGGCGCTGTCGGTGGGCCTTCTGGGCTATCTTACCGACGAGGCGGTGCCTCAATCCACGGCCTGGTCGCTCTATCACAACCTGCTGGTCCTCCCGGCGCGTCGCGCTCTATTCCGCAAGACGGGAGAGGGGCGCAAGCCGCCGCTTCTGGAGCTGGACCTGCCCTGCGACTTCGTCGCTCGCGACCTTGCCGATCCTCGCTGGGACGGCCTGCCGCGCGTCGGCGACACGGTCAGCTTTGCCCGCGCCCTCGAACGGTTCGCAGCCCCCTGGGCGGCGGCCGATGCCATCGCCACCCGGCTGGGCCATGTCTATCGCTCGCTCTATGTGCTGATTTTCGCCTTTGGCGCGGTAGCGGTGGCCGCAGGCTTAATGGCGTTGGTCCCGGGTATGGCCCACCTGCACGCTCTGTTTGCCACGACAGAGTTCACGATCCTTTTTGCCTCGTGGCGCATCGCTCATGGCGGTCGTCGCCGCGCACACCACAAACGCCTGTTGGCGGCCCGCGAGATCGGCGAACAGCTCCGCGCCCACTGGGCTGCGGCGCTCTTGGGGGTGGCCGGACGCCGGATGCTCGGCCCCGGTGCGCCCTGGACCGCCTGGCTGTTCAACGCCTATGTGGCACCGGTGGGGTCGCCCAATCTTGAGGCCACGCCTCAGGCCCTGCGCGCCATCGCCGTGGCAATCCGTGACGGACTGGTCAAGACGCAGGTCAGCTACCACCACCGCAATGCCCAGACCCTTGCCCAGATCCACCACAGCTTGGAACGCGGGGGCTTGAGGATCCTGGTCCTGGCACTGTTCAGCTCGGGGATATTGTCCCTGGTCACCCTGGTGCTCGGCATGGTTCACGGCGAAGTCCTGGAAATCGCCGTCACCCTCTTCATGGTGCTGAACGGCGCGCTGCCGGCCTTTGGCGCGGCCCTGGCGGCGGTGCGGTTTCAGGGCGACTTCGAACGGTTCGCCCAAAGGTCCAGCGAGACCAAGGCCGGTATCGACCGGCTGGACTTGGCGCTGGCCAAGTTCATCGTCGACGCCGATCAGCCGGGCCCGCTGCCCAGCTCGCAGGTCCCGCTCTACGAGCAGCTGCGCGCCGTCGTGCTCAGCCTGCGTGACACGCTGTTGTCCGACGTGGAAGATTGGCGGTTCGTCTACGGAGCGCGGCCAGCCCCGGAATAGGGCACCCGCTCTCAGCTTACCCCATTTCGTGGTGGGAAGGATTACGCCCCGACCGGCTCGGTGTCGGGGTTGACCTCGGCGGGTTGGGCGGTGTCTGGGGGTTGGGGGTAGCTTAGCGATTGCCGGTCTCTGGATATCCACTCGGTGTTTATCCAGAGGGACCAATCGACGGGGATATCGAGGGCTTGGCTGATGATCTCGATGACTTCGGAGATCGGCGCGGTTTCATAGAGGTCTTCTTTGTCGACGCGCTCAGAGATGATCCTGGCCAGGCTCTCGCGCATTTCGACCAAGAGCTCGCGGTCGCAGTCTGGATTGTTCTTAAGCTCGCTCTCGATGGCGGTGTGCAGCACCTCGAGCACCACAGCCTTGGCCTTGGTGATGCGGTCTTCCCGCACACGAGATGACTTACCCTCCAGCACGAGCTGATGCTCAGCTGCAATGCGGTTCTCCAACACGATGGTCAGGCGCACGGCACGCGATATCCGGGAATAGGCAAGGCTGGGATCGTAGCCCAGGTCTTCGGCACGCTTGGTCTTGGCCAGGATCTCCCGGCATAGCCCCAAGCCGACCTCAGCGACGCGCGCCAACTCCGCCAACTGGCGGGCCACCCGCGTGGCGATCTCCTCAGGGCTGTTGTTCAAGTCATTCACGAACGAAACAAGAACACACCAAGGTCGACATGTCAAGCACAGTCTGCCCTATTTCGGGGACGGACGAGAAGGAGTCATTGCCGACACAAGAGTCAGCGCACCCCCGCTGGCACCACGAACCGCTCGTCCAGTTGGCTGTCGATCATCCAGGCGAGGCCGTCGAGGTGAGCCCTGCCGTAGGTCGTCCCCGGTGCCCAGTTTTCGAGTTGGGCTTCCTTGATCTGCTTGGCGCGCATGCCTTGGGCGGGAAGTTGCGCGATGGCTTGGGGCAGGTCGAGGAAGTCGACGGGCAGTTTGTTGAAACGGTCATGGTCGATCACGCCCATGGGGAACATGGCCCCGGATGTAGAGCCGGGGGTGAGAGAGAGGCCCTCCTGGGTCTCCGGCGAATAGAAGCTGAAGCGGATCTCGACCTCGCCTTGCGGGGTGTGGAGGTTAGCGCTGAGGCCCTCATTGGCCCCCAGCAATTTGATGTCAATGGCGGTGAGCACCGCGTCGGGCTTCCATCTGGCGCGGGCATAGGTCTGGGCGCGGCCGGCCATAGCCGGCACGTTGGTGATCGGCCACTCGGCCTTGGCGGGCAGCACGTCGGCACCGGGCGCGGCCAGGCGATGGGATGACGAGGCGGCGTGCCAGTGGACCTCACCTAATTTGGCGTCACGGGTAATTAGGCCACCGAACAGGCTGCGTTTGAAGGCCGCCGCATAGCCGTGGGCGCTGCCGCCTTGGAAGAGGTAGCTGCCGCTGTCGCCGGGGCGAAACTGGTCGCTGGCCCAGATGCCGTCCTTGGCAGCCTGCAGAAAGCCCGTCGCGCCCATAAGGGGGAGGGGGCACGCATCGGAGAAAACGGCCTGACCCATGCTTTGCACATCGAGTTGGCACTTGGACGTCTTTCCGTCCGGACCGCCGATCTGAGCTTCCCAGCGACCTACCAGAGGTGACTTGAAGCCGGCCATTGGGTTGGAGCGAGCCATGGCAAATAGTAGCAGGGCCAAGGCCAGAACGGCACTCACGGCGACCGCGATCTGGGTGGTATTGGTCTGGCCCAACCGCCGCCGCACAGTGGCCCAGGTCGAGGTTTCACGCGCCAAGACACTCTTCACCGAGGCGATAATCTCCGGGAGATAGGTCGGCAGCGGACGTTCAAAGGCATTGAACCAATGGGAGACGCCCAGGAAATACTTCATGTCATCAGTCGGCATGTGATCTGCAACGCGGACCGGAATCAGCGGCTTGCGGTTGGCGACGGCCAGTTCCATCTCTCGGGCAACTTGCGGGGAGTCGTTGCAGGCCTGGCTGAACACCACCACCACGGCGTCGCAGGCCTCGATGGCCTCAACGATGCCGGCCCCCCATTGCATGCCGGCGGTCAGGTTTCGCGGCGCGATCCAGCAGGAGATGCCTGCGGTTTCGAGCGCGTCGCGGATGAGATCGGCGTCAGAGAAATCTTTGGAGGAATAGCTGACGAAGATCGACTGGGGCATGGCGGACGTTTTGGTGGCGCAGTCCGGGTGGCTTGGCTGCAATCGCCACGCTAGGTTGGCACCATCACGACGTCAATCTCGCGAACTATCGGTGATTGGCGGGGTTGGCCGTGTGGGTATATTGGCCATCGCGATCACAGGGACAGTCTCATGGACTTTGGCGACAACCGGCCAGACCTCTCGGCCTTCTGGATGCCGTTCACGGCCAATCGGCAATTCAAGGCTGATCCGCGCCTGATAACAGAGGCTAGCGGCATGTACTATCGGACGACCGAGGGCGTGGAGGTGTTGGACGGCACCTCGGGGCTTTGGTGCGTCAATGCCGGGCATGGGCGGCGTGAGATTGCCGACGCCGTCCATCAACAGGTGATGACTCTGGACTACGCACCACCGTTTCAGATGGGCCATCCCTTGGCCTTTGAGTTCGCCAAGGCGCTAAGCCTGATCGCGCCCCAAGGACTGGACCGAGTGTTCTTCACCAATTCCGGATCGGAGTCGGTAGATACGGCGCTGAAGATCGCCATGGCCTATCACCGGGTTCGTGGCGAGGGGCAAAGGACGCGGTTGATCGGCAGGGAGAAGGGCTACCATGGTGTCGGGTTCGGCGGCATCTCCGTGGGTGGGTTGGTGAACAACCGGCGCGGTTTTGCGACCCTGCCCAATGTGGACCATCTGCCACACACCTATGACCTGGAGCGCAATAGGTTTTCCAGGGGCCAGCCGGTCCATGGGGCGGAGAAGGCCGATGCGCTGGAAGGCTTGATCGCGCTGCATGGTGCCGAGACCATCGCCGCCGTCATCATTGAGCCGGTCGTCGGGTCAGCGGGCGTGTTGCCGCCGCCGACGGGGTATCTGGAGCGGTTGCGAGCCATTTGCGATCAGCACGGCATCCTGCTGATCTTCGATGAGGTGATCACCGGGTTTGGGCGGATTGGCGCGCCGTTCGCGGCGCAAGCTCTCGGGGTCACACCCGACATCATGACCACGGCGAAGGGGCTGACCAACGGGGTGGTGCCCATGGGCGCGGTGTTTGTTGCGCGGGTGGTACATGACGCCATTGTCCATGGCCCGGAGAACGCCATCGAGTTCTTCCACGGCTATACCTATTCGGGTCACCCGGTGGCCTGCGCAGCAGGCATGGCGACGCTCGGGATCTATGAGCGGGAGGGGTTGTTTGTGCGCGCCGCAGAGCTCGCCCCCGTGTGGGAGGCGGCGCTACACGGACTGGCGCAGCATCCCCATGTGATCGATGTGCGCAATATTGGGTTGATGGGGGCTGTGGAGTTGTCTCCCCGGCCCGGCGCGCCTGGGGCAAGAGGCTACGAGGTGCTGGTGAAGTGCCTAGCTGCCGGTCTGTTGGTGCGCGCAACCGGTGACACTATTGCGATGTCGCCGCCGCTGATCGTGTCGGAGGTCGAGATTGGGCGATTGGCTGAGGTGCTGGGTGGCGTCCTGATGGCCCTAGCCTAGGCGAGCTCGATCCCGACATCAGCGTCCGCGATAGGCTCAGGTTTGGTTTCCTTGAGGAACGACATAGCCCCGATACCGATCGCAGCAGCGGTCATCAGATACCAGGCAATGGCCATGGGGTTTCCGGTCTCTTTCAGCACCTTGGTGATGAAGGGTTGGGCGAGGCCGCCAAACACCGTGACACCGATGGCATAGACGATGGCAAGGCCGCTGCTGCGGACATCCTTGCGCAGGGATTCAGTGAGCGCGATCAGGGCCACGCCGACGCTGGTGGAGCTGAGCGCACTGAGCAGACCTGTGCCGGCGATCAGGGTTACGGCATCAAGGTTGCGGACGATCAGCAAGAAGACCGGATATGTGGCGATCAGCAACAGGATGCGCGCAATGATCATCACCGGTCGGCGACCGTAGCGATCAGCCAGATAACCTCCGAGCAGCGCGAAAACGACCCCGCTGACCCCGTTGGCGACCGAGGCACTGAACGAGGCCATGTCGCTCATGTGCAGGGTCTGTTTGGCATAGGTAGTCATGTAGAGCAGCACATAGGTCGAGGTTGTGAAGCTCATGATCATGGCTAAGCCGATTAGGATGGGCCGCGCGTGGCTGAACGGCCCGCGCGCAGTCGGATGGATTGCCGAAGGTGTTTCGTGATTGTGAAGGGTCTCGGGCAGGGTGCGGCGTAGGGCAAAGCCGAAGGGCAGGATGACGGCTCCCAAACCAAAGGCGATCCGCCAGCCGTAGTTCTCGACAAACTGCGCTGTCATGAGTTGGGTCATGAGCAGGCCGATGGTGGCCCCGAGCAGGGAGGCCACGGCCTGGCTGGCGCTCTGCCAAGATCCGATCAGCGCGCGGCGATGAAGCGGCGCGGCCTCGATCAGGAAGGCTGTGGTCGGACCGACCTCGCCGCCGAGCGCAAAACCTTGCACGAGGCGGAAGAACACCAGCAGAACCGGGGCCGCAGCTCCAAGCTGCGCATAGCCCGGCGTTAGAACCAGACCCAAGACGCCCAAGCCCATTAACAGGAAGCTGACCAACATGGCCGGGCGGCGACCAGCGCGGTCTCCGTAGGCCCCCAGGACAACGGCCCCGACGGGGCGGGCCACGAAGCCGACGGCGAAGGTAAGCAGGGAGGCCATGAGTTGGGCAAACTCACTGCCCGTGGGGAAGAACACGTGGCCGATCTGGGTGGCGAATAAGGCGTAGGTGGTGAAGTCGTAGAACTCCAGCGCATTGCCCATCACGGCGGCGGCGATGTGGCGGCGGGTGATCGGGGCGGTCGGCACCACCGTATTGTCGTTATTGGCCAAATCTTCCCCCAAGGCGTTCTATTTATCTTGATCCGCAGTGAGCCGGGGTTTTGATGCGCGTCAAGGGGTGGTGCGTTGGTCGGTTAGATCCAGACCCGCCAAATAGGTGGCGATTTCCCGGTCGCCGCGAAGGTGGGTTACCCGTTTCTCAGGGAACCGAGAGTCTAGCGCAGCCTGGATCCTGGGTCTGGTAACGCGATCAAAATCCCAAGTGAATTTGAGAAACGCGAGGAAGGCTCGGTCAAATCGCTCGGGGCAACCGACAGTCAGGTCAACACGGCTTTTGCCCTGATGCATGAGTGCGCGTTCCGCGATACGCCAGATGCGGAGCCAGACGGGTTGGTCGATCCAGACGATGGCGTCGGCCTGAGGAAGTCTCAGATCAGCCGTCTTGGTCATGTAATTACCATCGCAGACCCATTCGCCAGCCGCCAGCGCTTGTATGACTCTTTCCCGAAACACAGGTGTCTCAGCTTCGACCCAGCCCGGCTCCCAGAACAGGGTGTCCAAGTGGACTACCGGCAGGTCGAGTCGCGCACCTATGCGTCGAGCAAAGGTGGACTTTCCAGTCCCGGAACAGCCAAGAATGACGATGCGCCTCATGTGAGCCTCCCAGCCAATGGGATATAGACTGGCCGGACTCTCGTGAACCACCCGTCGCCGAAATGCGGCGCGATTAACTTGACATAAAGACATAAAGATATCTTTATGTTCAAATGAGTTTGACCACCATCCAGGTTGTAGACGTCTTGCGTGCCGCCGGGGAGCCCTCGCGGTTGCGCATTTTGGCACTCTTGGCCCGGGAGGAGTTGGCGGTTCTGGAACTCTGCAAGGTTCTAGACCAGAGCCAACCGCGTGTATCGCGACATCTTAAGCTGTTGAACGATGCAGGGCTGGTTGAACGGTTTCCCGACGGGGCTTGGGTGTTTTACCGCTTAGCCTCAGGTGGCGACGCGCGACGATTGACCGATGAAACCTTGGCCATTGTGCAGCCAGGTGACCCGAATTTTGTGCGCGACGCCGAGCGATTGCAGGCCGTCCGCGCAGAACGCTCGTCTGAAGCCGAGGACTATTTCGCACGCAATGCGGCGCGCTGGGACGAAATCAGGTCTCTCTACGTGTCGGATTCCTCAGTCGAAGCAGCGATCTTAGATCTTGCGGGGCCTGGGCCCTTCAAGCGCTTGGTGGATTTGGGGTCAGGCACCGGGCGGATGTTGACCCTGCTGGGTCCTCACGCCAAAGCCTCGGTAGGCTTAGATTTGTCCCAGCAGATGCTCAACATTGCCCGAGCTCAGGTGGCGGAAGCGCGGGTGGCGCATTGTGAACTACGGCACGGCGATATCTTCAGCACGCACTTGCCGGGCCAGTTCGCCGATTTGGTGGTGGTTCACCAGGTCCTGCACTATCTGGGCGATCCGGCATCAGCGCTGCGGGAGGCCGGGCGCTTGGTGGCCGAGGACGGTCGGTTGATCCTGGTTGATTTTGCGCCGCACAGGCTGGAATTCCTGCGTGAGCAGCACCAACACCGCCGCCTGGGGTTCGCGGACGGGGAGATTGAGCGTTGGTTGGGTGAGGCCGGTTTGGCGCGGGTTCGTGTTCTTTCTTTGCCGCCGACTCGACGCGATGGACTGACAATCAAGATTTGGACCGCAGAACGTCTGCGCACTCGGCAGAGGGACGTCGCATGAGCCCGGTTGGATCCGCCCTTGGGCCCGTCGCCCGCGCTGGTGCGGGGGTAGGCCCGCGCCCGCGCGTCTCGTTCGAATTCTCGCCGCCTAAGGGGCCCAAGTCTGAGGCCTCGCTTTGGGAGGCTATCCGACGTCTCGAGCCTCTGAATCCCGAGTTCGTTTCGGTGACCTATGGGGCTGGTGGTTCTACTCGGGAACGGACCCACCGCACGGTGGTGCGCATCCTGGAAGAAACCTCTCTAAAGCCCGCCGCCCATTTGACCTGCGTCGAGGCTTCACGCGACGATGTTGATGAGGTGATCCAAGACTATTGGAACGCCGGAATCCGTCACATCGTCGCCTTGCGCGGTGACCCGCCCGGCTCGCTTGGCGGGGCCTATGTGCCGCGCAGTGACGGTTATCAGAACGCGACAGAGCTGACGGCAGGCATCCGGGCCATCGCACCCTTTGATGTGAGCATCGGGCTCTATCCGCAGATCCACCCTGAGAGCCCGTCGGTGGATCATGATATCGAGGTTCTAAAGGCCAAGATTGACGCAGGTGCCACCCGCGCCATCACCAATTTCTTCTTCGACATCGATGGTTATCTGCAGTTCGTCGAAAAGATCCGTAAGGCTGGTGTGACCATCCCGATCTTGCCGGGGATCATGCCGGTGTCGAGTTTCGAGGGTCTGGCCAATATGTCCAACCGGATAGGCGTTACCATTCCGGGTTGGCTGGCAAATCTGTTTGAGGGTTTGGATCAAGATCCGGAGACCCGAACACTGATCGCGGCGTCAGTGGCCGCAGAAATGTGCGCCAGATTGGCCGAAGAGGGTTTTTCGGACTTCCACTTCTACACACTCAACCGCGCCGATCTGGTCTACGCGATCTGCCGGGTGCTGGGCGTGCGCGAAACGCTCCCGGAGTTGGTCGTGACATGAACAGGCTCTGGGTTGGGCTTAGCCTCGTGGTCGCCATAGGGTTCGGCACCAGCGCGCCCGCACAAGCGCCGCCGTCTTGGATCGCGCCCACGGCACCCTTCAAGATCGCCGACAATCTCTATTATGTGGGGACTGAGGGGATATCGTCGTATCTGATCACCACGCGCGCAGGCCACGTTCTGATCGACGGGGCGATGCCGACGAGCGCTAAGTTGATCGAGGCTTCGATCACCAAGCTGGGGTTCAAAATCACCGACGTGAAGGTGCTGCTGAACACCCATGCCCACTTTGATCATACCGGTGGTTTGGCGGAGTTGAAGCGCGATACCGGGGCCACGATGGCTGCAAGCGCGGGCGACCGGGTTGCGCTGGAGTCCGGCACCTATCCGGGTTCTGAAGAGGTGACGGCCTTCAACTTTGCGCCGGTGAAAGTGGACCGCGTGCTGAAGGACGGAGACACGGTGCGCCTCGGCGGTGCTGTGCTCACCGCCAATGTCACACCGGGCCACACTGCAGGGTGCACAAGCTGGACTTTCCCGGTGAAGGTGGACGGAGTGCGACGCCAGGCGCTGGTCTATTGCAGCACCAGCGTGGCAGCCAATCGGTTAGTCTCTAAGACGCGCGATCCGCAATATCCCGGAATTGTTGAGAACTACCGCAAGACCTTTGCGCGACTGAAAACCATGAAGGCTGACATCTTCTTGGCCCCCCACGCCGAGCAATTCGGACTGGCCGGAAAGCGCGCCAAGTTAGGCTCCGGCGGACCAAACCCATTTGTGGATCCCACCGAATTGGCGCGCGCTGTGTTGCAGAGCCAAGCAGACTTTAACCGAGACCTAGCTAGGCAAGAGGCAGCCGCGAAATGAGTGTTTCCAGGGCTGATCGGATCGCCAAGCTGAAGGCGATTTCGAAGGAACGCATTCTGATCCTTGATGGGGCTTGGGGGGTGATGTTCCAGAAGAAGAAACTGGACGAGGCCGACTATCGCGGCGAGCGTTTTGCCGACCACGTGGGTCAATTGAAGGGCAATAACGACATCCTGTGCCTGACGCGGCCCGATATCGTGGCTGAGCTGCATGACGCCTATTATGCCGCTGGTGCCGACATCTCCGAGACCAACACCTTCTCGGCCACGACCATCGCCCAGGCCGATTATGAGCTGCAGGCGGCAGTGCGGGATATCAATTTCGAGGGCGCGCGGATCGCCCGTCAGGTCGCCGACCGGTGGACATCGAAAGAGCCACACAAGCCGCGTTTCGTCGCAGGCTCGATCGGGCCGCTGAACAAGATGCTGTCGATGTCGTCGGACGTGAATGACCCCGGCGCGCGCCTCGTGACCTTCGAGGAGGTCTACCAAGCTTATCGCGAGCAGATGATCGCCCTGCATGAGGGCGGCGTCGACCTGTTCCTGATCGAGACCATCACCGACACGCTGAATTGCAAGGCCGCAATCAAGGCGATCATGGATCTTGAAGACGAAGGTTATGAGCCGCTGCCGATCTGGATCTCCGGGACGATCACCGATCGTTCGGGGCGTACGCTATCGGGCCAGACAGCGGAGGCGTTTTGGAACTCGGTCAAGCATGCCAAGCCTTTCGCCGTGGGCTTCAACTGTGCGCTCGGTGCCGAGTTGATGCGACCGCACATCGCTGAGCTTGCCAGGGTCGCCGACACTCTGGTCAGCGCCTATCCCAATGCGGGCCTGCCCAACGCCATGGGTGAATATGATGAGGAGCCGCACCAGACCAGTCACGAGCTGCACGACTGGGCCAAGGACGGTATCGTCAACATCTTGGGAGGCTGCTGCGGCACCACCCCCGACCACATCGCCCATGTGGCCAAAGCCGTGGCCGGTGTGACCCCGCGCCAGATCCCTGAGCGACCCAAGGCCATGCGGCTGTCGGGCTTGGAGCCGTTTGAGCTGGTGTAGTCAGCAGGGGTCTATTGGGGTCTATTTGACACCCCATGGGACGCGCCCTAAAATCTGGTCAATTCTGGAGATGGAGCCATGGCGAACGTAACGGTTTCGGATGTTACGATCTGGACAAAGCACATTCACGGGGACCCCGCTCTGACGGAAGCCATTGCGGCGCTGGCAGCCGGTCAAACCGTTCGATTGAAGATCGATGGTGTGTCTGGGGCCTGGTGTAAAATGGCGAATGGCAAGGATGGCCGTCCCACGCGGGGCATTCGTCCGTTGGGTGCGGCGAGTGACCATTGGCAAAAGCTGTTTAAGGAGCGGCGGAAGGATGTGGTTATGATTGAGCTTGAGGTTCGGACGGAGAGGGGGGCTATTCCCATTATTCCCAGTCCCGTTTCCGACGCTGAGCGTCAGGCTGCCGTGGAGAGTCTTTTGAGCTTTGGGGGGCAAGGTTGGAAGTCCGATGAACCCTATGGGTCGCGCGACGAATTGTACGACCGATGATCCTGGCTGCAGATACCAATGTATATGTTTATGCCAGCGACCCCCGCGACAGGATCAAGCAGACCGCTGCACGCGAAATCATCTCGGCCCTGAGGCCCGATCTTGCGCGCGTCGCGCTACAGGTGATCGGCGAGTTTCAAAACGCCCTTAGTCGTCGGCTAAAGGTGCCGAGCTATTTGGCACAGCAGCAGGCCAGAAACGTCTATGTCTCGCTGCCCTCGTTTTGTTATGACGCGCCCTGTGTTGAGCGCGCCCTTGCGCAAGCTGCAGCCGGGCGACTCGGATATTGGGATGCTTTGCTGCTCGCAGCCTGCGACCGCGCAGGCATTGACGTGTTGTTCTCCGAAGACATGCAGGACGGGTTCAGCTTTGGTGCTGTGCGCGTCATCAACCCGTTCGCCGCCGCAGGCATGAGCGACGCGGCTCGACAGATTTTGGAAGGCTGAAGATCGCCCCGATGAGACCTATCTTTGTCAATATCGGTGAGCGCACCAATGTCACAGGGTCCGCCAAGTTCCGGAAGCTGATCGCCGAGGGCCAATACCCAGAGGCCTTGAGCGTTGCGCGCCAGCAGGTTGATGCCGGGGCTTCGATCCTTGACGTCAACATGGATGAAGGCCTGCTGGATTCGGTTAAGGCCATGAAAACGTTCCTCAATCTGATCGCCGCTGAGCCCGACATTGCCAGGGTCCCGATCATGATCGACTCGTCAAAATGGGAGGTCATTGAGGCGGGGCTGCGGTGCGTGCAGGGAAAGTCTATCGTCAACTCCATCAGTATGAAGGAGGGCGAGGATAAGTTCCGAGAGCAGGCCAGGGCGTGTCTACGCTATGGTGCCGCAGTGGTCGTCATGGCGTTTGATGAATTGGGTCAAGCCGATACCGCCAAGCGCAAGGTCGAAATCTGCGATCGAGCCTACAATATCTTGGTGAATGAGGTCGGCTTCCCGCCGGAAGACATCATCTTCGATCCGAATATTTTCGCCGTCGCCACCGGAATTGAAGAGCACGACAACTACGCCGTCGATTTTATCGAGGCGACGCGGATCATCAAACAGTCGCTGCCCTATGCCAGGATCTCCGGCGGGGTGTCGAATGTCAGCTTCAGCTTCCGCGGCAATGAGCCGGTCCGTCGCGCCATCCACGGGGTTTTTCTTTACCACGCCATTGCGGCGGGGATGGACATGGGCATCGTCAATGCTGGCGATCTGCCGGTCTATGACACGATCCCCGATGAGCTGCGGCAGGCCGTCGAGGATGTGATCCTCAACCGCCCGCAGCGCGACCGCAAACTGACCAATACCGAGCGACTGGTCGAGCTGGCCCCGAAGTATAAGGGCGGCAAGTCTGAGGCCAAGGGGCCGGACCTCGCCTGGCGCGAGCAGCCGGTGGCCGCGCGCCTCTCCCACGCCCTGGTCCACGGCCTGACCGACTTCATCGAGACCGATACCGAGGAGGCCCGCGCCGCCGCGCAACGTCCGCTGCACGTGATCGAAGGCCCGCTGATGGACGGCATGAACGTGGTCGGCGACCTGTTCGGCGCAGGCAAGATGTTCCTGCCCCAGGTGGTGAAATCGGCCCGGGTGATGAAGCAGGCGGTGGCTTACCTGATGCCGTTCATGGAGGCCGAAAAGGAGGGCAAGCCGCGCGAACATGCCGGCCGCATCCTGATGGCCACCGTCAAGGGCGACGTCCATGACATTGGCAAGAACATCGTCGGCGTGGTGTTGCAGTGTAACAATTATGAGGTGATCGACCTGGGCGTCATGGTCCCGGCCGACCGGATCTTAGACGAAGCCAAGGCGCACGGCGTCGACATCATCGGCCTGTCGGGCCTGATCACACCCAGCCTCGATGAGATGGTCTATGTGGCCGGCGAGATGGAGCGCCGGGGCTTTAATATTCCGCTGCTGATCGGCGGCGCGACCACCAGCAAGACCCACACCGCCGTCAAGATCGAGCCCGCCTATAGGGCCGGATCGACGACCTATGTGCTGGACGCCAGCCGCGCCGTCGGCGTGGTTTCCGGGCTGCTCAACACCACCGAACGGGGCCGCATCCAGGCCGAAACCCGCGCCGACTACATCAAGGTGCGCGAACAGTTCGCACGCGGCCAGACCAACCGGGCCCGCGCCACCCTGGCCCAGGCGCGTGCCAATGGGTTCAAACCTGATTGGGCGAGCTATGACCCACCCAAGCCCAGCTTCATCGGCACGCGGACCTTTAGCGCCTATGACCTGGCCGACCTGGAACGCCATATCGACTGGAGTCCGTTCTTCGCGGCCTGGGAACTGATCGGCCGGTTCCCGCAGATCCTGACTGATGATGTGGTGGGAGAGGCGGCCACCGATCTCTACAAAGACGCACGCGAGATGTTGGACAAGATCATCGCCGAGCAGTGGTTTGAGGCGCGCGGCGTGGTGGGGTTCTGGCCGGCCAATTCTGACGGCGACGACATCATCGTCTTTACCGATGAGAGTCGCACGGTGGAGCTTACCCGGCTGCACAGCCTGCGCCAGCAGATGCTGAAGACCAGCGCCCAGGAAGACGGCGGGCGCGCCAATGTGGCCATGGCCGACTTCATCGCGCCCGTCGGCACCAAGCCCGACTGGATCGGCGGGTTTGCGGTGACGGCGGGGCACGGGGAGGCGGCGGTGGCCGAGGCGTTCAAGGCCAAGGGGGATGACTATAACGCCATCCTGGCCTCGGCCCTGGCCGACAGGCTGGCCGAAGCC
>JANLPK010000217.1:0-2924 GCA_031367205.1 Alphaproteobacteria bacterium | reverse complement strand
GGCCGAGCGCGCCCGCATGTCCAAACACAACCCGGTCGCCAAGGCCATCAACTACATGTTTGAGGAAGACGGCCGCTGGGAAGCCTTCACCCGGTTCCTCGATGACGGTCGCATCTGTCGTATTCCTACGGCGAGGACCGTCTGACGATTTGGGGCGATTTCGGCTAAGACGCTGAACTTATGGATGACCCTAAGTTCAGATCACAGACTGAGGTTCTCTCGGTTGTCGACAAAGGTCGGCGGCGGGAATGGACGGATGCGGAGAAGGTTCGGATCGCCGAGGAGAGCCTTCGGGGTTACCGGCAGTGCGCGGCAACGGCGCGGCGCTACGAGATTTCGCGGGCATTGCTGACACGATGGCGCCGGGACTTCCGGTCTGGTCACCTTGTCGCCGATGGTCGGCCGCAGTTCATGGCCGTGCAAGTCGCCTCTGATGCGGCGAACTCGGCAGCCCGGCAACCGCCAGAGAGCCCAGCCGCCAGCATCAACGACCGCGTTGAGATCACGCTGGCCAATGGGCGCAAGTTGGCTATCGGCGCAACCCTTGATCCGATGGCGCTGATGCGCCTGGTGCAGGTTCTGGATCGGGCATGATCGCGTTTCCGGCGGGGGCCAAGGTCTGGATCGCGGGTGGCGCAACCGACATGCGTGGCGGGATGAACAGCCTCGCCCTGAAGGTTCAGCAGGGTCTTGGGCGCGATCCGCACAGCCATGAGGTGTTCTGCTTCCGGGGCCGAAAGGGCGACCTGATAAAGGTGCTTTGGCATGATGGCGTGGGCATGTCGCTCTATCTGAAGCGGCTGGAAGCAGGCAAGTTCATCTGGCCGGTCAGCGAGAACGGGGCCGCGGTGCAGGTCTCGGCGGCGCAGCTTGGCTATCTTCTGGAAGGGATAGATTGGCGCAATCCACGCTGGACGCAGAGGCCAGTCTCGGCAGGTTGAAGTCCGCTTTCCCTTTGTTTTATTGGCGTATTCTGCCTTTCTGTGGTAGGCTTCTGCCATGTCGGAGACCCCTTCAGAGATCGCTGTTTTGCGCACCGCCCTTGCCACCGCCGAGGCGCGGGCCATTTCAGCCGAGCGCGAGTTGACGCAGTCCCGTGCCGTGATCTCGGCGTCGGACAACATGATCCGACATCTCCGGCTGGAGATCGCCAAACTCCGGCGCGAACAATTCGGGCCGAGTTCCGAACGCCGCGCCCGCCTGATCGAACAGCTGGAAATGCAGCTCGAAGACCTGGAAACGGACATCGCGGCCGACCGGGCCAAGGCCGAGGCGGCGACCCCGACATCGGCGGTTGCTGCCTTCGAACGCCGCCGCCCGTCCCGCAAGCCCTTTCCGGAACATCTGGCGCGTGAGCGGGTCGTGGTCGAGGCTCCCGCCGCCTGCACCTGCTGCGGGTCCGGACGCATCGTGAAGATGGGTGAGGACATCACCGAGACGCTTGAGATCATTCCCCGGCGGTGGAAAGTGATCCAGACTGTCCGCGAGAAGTTCACCTGCCGGGATTGCGAGAAGATCAGCCAGCCGCCCGCGCCGTTCCATCCTACACCTCGGGGATGGGCTGGTCCCAACCTCCTAGCCACGATCCTCTTTGAGAAGTTCGGCCAGCACCTGCCCTTGAACCGCCAAGCCGAGCGCTTCGCCAAGGAAGGCGTCGAGATCAGCCTCTCGACCCTGGCCGACCAGGTGGGCGCCTGCGCCGAGGCTCTGTCCCCGATCCACGCACTCATCCGAGCCCATGTCCTGGCTGCCAAGCGGCTGCATGCAGACGATACGACCGTGCCACTTCTGGCCAAAGGCGGCACCACGACGGCCCGGCTCTGGACCTATCTGCGCGATGATCGGCCCTTCGCCGGAGGGGCCCCACCGGCGGCACTCTACTACTTCTCGACTGACCGCAGAATGGAGCACCCGACCAAGCATCTGGCGGGCTGGACCGGCATTCTCCAAGCCGATGCCTATGGTGGTTACAACGAGCTCTACAGTGCCGACCACAAGCCTTCTGCGGCACTCAGCGCATTGTGCTGGTCCCATGCCCGGCGCAAATTCTTCGAACTGGCCGACATCAAATCCACGGCCCGCAAGGGCAAAAAGGTTGCCGAAGAGATCTCGCCCGTGGCGCTGGAAGCCGTCAAACGCTTCGACGCCATCTTCGAGATCGAGCGCGGGATCAATGGGTTGGATGCCGAGACCCGTCGCGGCGTCCGCCAAGAACTGGTCCGCCCGCTCGTCACCGACCTGCACGACTGGCTCCGGGCCGAGCGCGCCCGCATGTCCAAACACAACCCGGTCGCCAAGGCCATCAACTACATGTTTGAGGAAGACGGCCGCTGGGAAGCCTTCACCCGGTTCCTCGATGACGGTCGCATCTGTCTGACCAACAACGCGGCAGAACGTGCCCTGCGCGGCGTGGCCCTCGGCAGAAAAGCCTGGCTCTTCGCTGGATCTCCGCGCGGCGGCGACCGCGCCGCGTTCATGTATTCCCTCATCGTCACCGCCAAGATGAACGATGTCGATCCTCAGGCATGGCTGGCAGATGTTCTGGCCCGGATGCCAGGCATCGTCGTCTCACGCCTCCCGGAACTCCTCCCATGGAATTGGAAAGCAGCCCAAACCGCGAAAGTCGCCTAACCGCGGCCCACGCCGGATGCTTACAACGATCTCAGCCGTTCCAAGCGAAGATGGGGATATGGATTTCGGTGGTCTGGAGTCTCATGCGGAGATGCGGTCGCCAAAGGCCTAGAGGCAGCACAACCGCAGTTACAAAAGTCCGAGGCACCGGAGCATAGCGTCAAGTTCCGGTTCTACCGCTGCCGCGCGCAGCACGGCCGCGAGGTCAAGCCGCCGCGCAAGGTCAGCGCGGTTCATCGGTTTCTCGTATTCCGGCCAGTCACGTACCAGAGCCCTTCCGGCTCCCGGGGTAT
>JANLPK010000198.1:0-14178 GCA_031367205.1 Alphaproteobacteria bacterium | reverse complement strand
CCTAACCCCAGATTAGATCTGCCGCGTCCGGCCTTCCCAGTAAGGCGCGCGGACCTTGTTGCGTTGGATCTTGCCCGCCTCGGAGCGGGGCAAATCGGTGACGAAATCCAGGCTGCGGGGCACCTTGAAGGACGGCAGGGTTTTGCGGCCGAAGTCGAGGATTTCCTGGGCAAGGGCGTCAGAGGGCGTGAAGCCCGGCTTCAGCAGGATCACGGCCTTAACTTGCTCGCCCCATTCGTCGTGTGGAGCGCCGATCGTGGCACTGTCGGCCACGGCGTCGTGCTTGATCAGCTCATTGTCGACTTCCTGCGGGTAGATGTTCACCCCGCCGGAGATGATCGTTTCGGCATTGCGACCGGTCAGGAACAGGTAGTCGTCTTCATCGAAGTAGCCAACGTCGCCCATGGTGAAGAAGCCGTCCACGCGGCTGGCATTGGTCTTGGCCTCGTCCTTGTAATAGGTGAAGCCGCCGCCGGGGGGCAGCTCGTGATAGATGCCGCCGGCTTGGCCGTTGGGTAGATCATTGCCGTTTTCATCCAAGATCCGGCAGCGCAGAAGCTGCGGGCGCTTGCCGACACTGCCGGGCTTCATCAGCCATTCGTGGGAGTCGATGGTGAAGCCTGCCCCGCCCTCCGAGCCCGCATAGTATTCACTCAAGACCGGGCCGAACCAGTCGATCATGGCGAACTTGACCTCCGGCGGGCAAGGTGCCGCGCCATGCACGACATAGGTCACGTGATCAACCGGATACTTGGCTTTGACTTCCGGCGGCAGGGCCAGCAGGCGTTGGAACATGATCGGCACGAGGTGCAGGTGGGTGACCTGCTTCTCAGCAATGGTGCGCAAGACCTGCTCGCTGTCCCACTTGTCGATGAAGGCCAGCGGCACGCCGGCCCCCATGGCGGCGCGAACGTCGAAGGCCAGAGGGGCGGCATGATAGGCTGGTCCGGCGCACATCTGCACAGACGTGGCATGGTCGTAGCCGCGCATGGCGTACATGGCTTGCGGCACCGGAGGCGGCGGCGCGGCGCGATAGACGCCCTTGGGCCGACCGGTGGTGCCGGAGGTGTACATCATGGCGTTGCCGAGCACGGGATCGGAGATGTCGCTGCCGTCGATGGTTGCCAAAGCGGCTTGATAGTCTTCAAACCCGGCGATGGGGCCGCCAACCGCAAGCTTGAGCACCACATCAGGACATTCGGCGGTGGCGGGACCGGCGGTAGCGACACGCGCCTCACCCACCACGATCTTGGCCTCACAGTCCTTAATGATGTAGGCGATTTCGTCGGTGTTTAGGTGCCAGTTTACCGGCGTGAAGCGGATGCCGGAGCGGAGGGTCGCCATCAGGACCTCGACGAACTCGACCCGATTCGAGCAGATGAGCGCCAAGGAGTCTCCCGCACCAAGACCGCGCTCGCGGAACAGTTTCGCCAGTCGATTGGCATTAGCATTGACCTTAGCAAAGCTATGAGCCGACCCATCGGGGTCATAGACTGCGGTGCGTTCGCCCTGGACCTGGGCCCAGATTGCACCGGCCATGCCGTATTGGGCCGCAGCCTCCAGCCGTTCTGTCAGATTCAAATCGCTCACTTCAAAATCCTCCCGTGCGCATATTGGGGTGACCCTGGGACGAAATGTGCCCCACGCCTACAATCACCGACGCCTCTTGAAGCCACCATGACAGGGGCTTTGGCGCACGACAACGGGGAGGATTGGCTCAACCTCTCCGGCTCAGCAGAAACAGCGCCGTCTCGGCGCGCCAGTTTTCTATCGCGCGCTTGGGGTCTATCGGGCGGGCGGGTTTGCCGTCGGACATGGCAGAGCAAGCGTCGATCTGGAGATTCAGGTCGTCGCAGAGTCCGATGAAATCGCGCAGGGTGCAGAGGTGGATATTGGCCGTCGCCCACCAGGGATCTGGCAAGGCGGCCGTTTCGGGCATTCGGCCACGTGCCAGCAACGCCCAGCGAACCCGCCAATGGCCAAAATTCGGCAAGGAGACCACGGCCTTGTCAGCAATCCGCAGGAGCTCCGACAAGACATGCCGAGGCTCGCGCATCTGTTGCAGAGTCTTGGACAGGATGGCGTAGTCGAAGGCTTTGGTGGGGAAGTGATCGAGGTCACGGTCGCCATCGCCTTGGACCACTGCCAAGCCGCGCGCCAAGCAAGCCGATACGCCCTGGGCAGAAATCTCTAACCCCTGGCCGTCGCAGCCCTTTTCATTGGCCAGCAGTTCCAGCAACTCGCCCTCGCCGCAGCCGACATCGAGCACGCGTGCACCGGGAGACACTAGGCGGAGGATTTCGGCAAAGTCTTCGCGACGCGCAGTCATGCGATCCCGCGCTTCTCTGCCGCCGAGGCCAAGAAACCCCTCAAGGCGCTGTCCAAGGCCGGTTCGTCGAGGAAGAGAGCGTCGTGGCCCTTATCGGTCTCGATCTCGGCAAAGCTAGCGCGGCAGCCGGCAGCATTCAGCGCGCGCACGATGTCGCGGCTCTCGGCAGTCGAATAGAGCCAGTCTGATGAGAAGGAGAGCACGCAGAACCGCACATGGCGCGCCTTGGCAAAGGCCTGGGCCAACACACCGTCATGAGCGGCGGCGAGGTCGAAATAGTCGAGTGCCCGAGTGATGTAGAGATAGGAGTTGGCATCGAACCTATCGACGAAGCTGGTGCCCTGGTGGCGTAGGTAGCTTTCCACCTGGAAGTCGGCGTCGAAGCCCCAGGATAGGCCGTCGCTCTGCAGCTCGCGCCCGAATTTGCGCTGAAGGGCGAACTCCGAGAGGTAAGTGATGTGGGCGGCCATGCGGGCCACGGCCAGGCCCTTTTCGGGGCGCACTCCGGCGTTCTCATAGGCCCCACCACGCCAGTCCGGATCGGCCATAATGGCGGCGCGACCCACCTCATGGAAGGCGATGTTCTGGGCTGAGTGGCGCGCGGCGGTGCCGATGCAGATGGCGGAAAACAGCTTCCCCGGATAGTCATTGGCCCATTGCAACACCGCCATACCGCCCATGGAAACGCCGACGACCGCAAACAGAGTTTCGATACCCAGCGCCTCAACCAGCATGGCCTGGGCTCGGACCATGTCGCCGATGGTGATCACAGGGAAACTTAAGCCATAGACTTGGCCCGTCTCTGGATTGATCGAGGCAGGCCCCGTCGAGCCCATACAGCCGCCAATGACATTGGCGCAGATGATGAAGTAGCGCTCTGGGTCCAAAGGCAGACCAAGGCCGACAACCCGTGTCCACCAACCGGGCTTGCCTGTCACCGGATGAGTCGAGGCCATATGCTGGTCGCCGGTCAGCGCGTGGCAAACCAGGACCGCGTTGGACTTGTCGGCGTTGAGGCGACCATAGGTGTTGTAGGCGACCTCCAACTGGGTGAGCGCGCCGCCGACATCCAGGCGTAACGGCTTGTCCGCGCCAAACCGCCAGGTTCCGCCGTGGGTCTCAAATTCTGCAGGGTTGGGCGGTGTCTTTGGCATTGGACCCGCTTGGACCGCCAAGCAGATTGTCTGTCAACCGCTTCGCGTCGGCGTCAGTTCTGGTTATGAGGGGGGAATGGCGACGGAGCGACCATGAATCGACTGATCCTATTGCGGCACGGCGACGCTGATCGCGACAGTGCGACCGGCGGTGATTTTGATCGTGCGCTCTCCGCAGGGGGACTTGCCGAGGTCAGCGCAATGGGGCTGACCCTGGTGGCGTTGGGTCTGGTGCCGGACCTGGCGCTGGTTTCGAGCGCGGCACGGACCCGGCAGACCTGGGCTGAACTGGCAACAGTGTTCCCCGGCACTCGAGTGGAGTTCGATAATGGTCTCTATTTGGCCGAGGCGGAGTCCATCGCGCAGATCTTGAACGGCGACCCTGGGGATTGCGACACCCTGATGGTCATTGGCCACAATCCGGGTTTGCAGGAGCTCGCACTGTCGCTGCTGCTGACCGCCAATGCACCTGCATCGGCCATATCGCGGGTGCAAACGGGATTTCCCACGGCGGCGGCAGCAGTGTTCCTGTTCGATGTGGAGGGTCGCCCAACCTCAGACGGCCTGTTCTATCCCCGGGACGAACGATGAGCCGGATCTATAAGATCTTGGGCAGGGCCGAGTGGGATGCCGCTAAGGCTGCGGGTCGGTTCGCAGGATCGGCTGTCGATCACGCCGATGGATATATTCATTTCTCCACCGCTAGGCAGGCCGGCGAAACCGCGCGACGTCACTTCGCCGGACTGCAAGGTCTTGTGGTTCTCGAGGTTGAGTCCGAAGGGCTGGGCCTGTCGCTGAAATGGGAGCCATCGCGAGGCGGTGATCTATTTCCGCACCTCTATCGTACGCTGGAACTGGCGGAGGTCTTGGGTGTCCACGAGGCACCTCTCGGGGCTGACGGGGTTCCTAAATTGGTCGGTTTGGTATGAGCCTGCTGCATGATGCGGCGGCGCGAGCGCTGCATGTTTTGGACCCTGAGGACGCGCACGGTCTGACCCTAGTGGGGCTTGCCTCGGGACTTGGACCCCGAGCCCGGGCGCAGGATAAGATACTGGCGACGGAGATCGCCGGACTGAGCCTGCCTAACTGTGTGGGTTTGGCCCCAGGGTTCGACAAGAATGCGCAGGTATTTCAGCCCATGCTGGCGGCTGGGTTCGGGTTTGTGGAATGCGGCACTGTCACGCCCCTACCCCAGGCTGGAAATCCCAGGCCGCGCCTATTTCGGCTGAGCGAAGACCATGCGGTGATCAACCGCATGGGGTTCAACAATGAGGGCTTGGAGCTCTTCGCGGGCCGGATGGCGGGGCGAGGACCCGGTGTGGTCGGAGCCAACATTGGGGCAAACAAGGACGCCGCCGACCGAATTGCCGACTATGTGACCGGACTTGAGCGGCTCTGGGGACTTGCGAGTTACTTCACGATCAATATCTCCTCGCCCAACACGCCGGGCCTACGGGCCCTACAGACCAAGGCGGCGCTTGAGGACCTGTTGGGTCGGTTGGGTGAGACGAGCGCGCAGATGCCCGCCGCAGGTCGCGTGCCGATGTTCCTGAAGGTCGCGCCCGACCTGGAGGACGGCGAGGTTGAGACCATCGTCGAGACTGTGATCGCCAATGGCTTGGCCGGGATCATTGTGTCGAACACCACGATCACTCGGCCAGATCTCAGGTCGCGCCATCGCGGAGAGGGCGGCGGCCTATCCGGAGCGCCACTGAAAGGACTGGCTCAGATGATGATGGGGCAGTTCCATGCCGCAAGCCGGGGTCGCTTAGTGTTGATCGGCGCTGGGGGCATCGGGTCGGGGGCGGACGCCTACCAACGTATCCGCGCCGGGGCATCGGCGGTGCAGCTATACTCCGCCCTCGTCTATGGCGGCGCGGGACTGGTGGTGCGGATCAGGCGTGATCTTGCCGCGCGACTCAAGGCCGACGGATTTACTGAGGTCGGTCAGGCCGTCGGGGCGGGCTAGCCTCACGCGCCGCAATGGCTTATCGGAAAAGGGACATGGCCGACGCCCCTGAGCCCTTGACGCCCGAGAGGCGATTCGGTCGGCGCTTTTTCTGGCCCGGCGGTCTCTCTGCGCGTCTACTGATTCTAACAGCCCTGTTCATTGCCCTGACCGGCGCTTTCATCCTGCCGCCGTCCCTGGCGGCCTTCGAGGAGCGTTGGTTGCTCGACCGGGTTAGGGCCGCGGAATTGGCCTCTCTGGCCACCGAGGTCGCTCCGGACCGCGTGGTGACGGAACAGCTTTCCAGCCAGTTGCTGACCACCGCAGGGGTCGAGACTGTGGCAATCCAGTCGGAGGGGATGCGGCGTTTGGTGTTACAGGGCCCTAGGCGAGCCCAAGCGCCTTATCTGGTGGACCTGCGCCATCAGGCGGTCGCCTCTTGGCTCACCGCGCCCTTGCAGACCCTGAGCGGAGGTAAGGGGCGAGCCGTGCGGGTGATCGCTGAGCCTCGGTTCCGCAAGGCTGACTTCATCGAAGTGGTGGCCCCAGATGGTGAGTTGCGCAAGGAACTCACCGGATACCTTTGGCGACTGATCCTGATCACGGTGGTGGTCGCGGGATTGGCCGGCTTGGTGGTCTTCCTGTCGCTCAACCTATTCCTGGTGCGACCAATGCAACGGATCACCCGATCCATGGAGCGTTTTCGCGCGGACCCCGATGATCCGCAGAGCCATTTGGTGGCCTCTGGTCGCCGAGACGAGATCGGGCGGGCCGAGGTGGAACTGGACCGAATGCAGACCGATCTGCGCACGGCGCTGAATTCCCGAGCGCGACTGGCAGCGCTGGGTGAGGCGGTGGCTAAGATCAATCATGATCTGCGCAATATGCTGACCAGCGCCCAAATCGCTTCGGAGCGGCTGGCGATGGTGAAGGACCCGCAGGTGGCCCAGGCGATGCCTCGGCTGGAGCGGGCGCTGGACCGGGCTATCAAGCTGGCCACCGATGTGCTGACCTATGGAAAGACCCAGGAGGCCGCACCGGTGAGCGTTGCGGTGCCGTTGGCTGCCGCCCTAGACGCTGCTGCGGAGGAGGCGCGTTTGGGAGGCAACACTGAATTTGCAAGCGAAGTTGATCCCGCCGCACAGGTTCAGGCTGACCCCGATCAGCTCCACCGAATTCTGGTCAACCTGATGCGCAATGCTCGCCAAGCCATGGAACAGTCGCCAACAGGCCGGGCGGGAGAGGTTAGGGCGCGCTTTCAACAGGAAGGCGCGACGGCGATTGTCAGCTTGCGTGACAATGGTCCGGGCATTTCCGAGCGGGCGCAAGAGCGACTGTTTCAACCCTTTGCCGGGTCAAGTCGCCCTGGGGGGGCCGGACTTGGTCTGGCCATCGCGCGCGAGCTAGCTCAGGGCCACGGCGGCGAACTTAACCTCGCAACCACTGGGGCCGAGGGCACGACCTTTGAGTTACGGTTGCCCGGTGTTGCGCCAAGTCTAGATAAGCCCAAACGCAAACGCAGCTCTAAGGGGCTTTAGCCACACCCTCGCGTCGGGGGTCAGCACCGCCGGTCAGGCCTTGTGGTGTCACCAGAATGCCGTGCAGGCCCGAGCCCTCGGCGCCACCGCCACTGACCAGCTTGACGCCCTTGGCCGCTAAGCCCTCAACAACGCCGGGCGCATAGAGTTCGGTCTCGGCTGCATATGGCCCGCCGCGCGCCACCATGTTGGGCAGGGCGACGGCATCCTGCATGGAGAGCTTCCAGTCCAAGACCCCGACCAGGGCTTTGAGATTATAGGCGACGATGGAATTGCCGCCCGGCGATCCGAGCGCAGCCACCAGCCGACCCTGACGATCCAATACGATGGCCGGAGACATTGAGGACCGGGGCCGCTTGCCCGCCGCCACAGCATTGGCCGCCGGAGCGCCGTCCGTATCCTTCGGTGAGAAGGAAAAATCCGTCAGCTGGTTATTGAGGAAGAAGCCGCCGACCATCCGACCGGTCCCGAAGATACTTTCCACGGTGGTGGTCATGGAGACCGCATTGCCCGCAGCATCCACCACCACGAAGTGAGAGGTGCCGCCGGGTTCAATCGTGGCATCCGGCGCACGGACGCCCGCCCCTTTGGGTTTGCCCGGTGCGGGGTAGGCTCCCGCCTTGACAGGATCAATCAAGGCGGCGCGGGCTTTGAGGTAAGCGGGGTCCAGCAGCCCCTTGACCGGCACGTCGACAAAGTCCGGATCTCCGAAATAGCGGTCTCGGTCAGCATACATCAACCGACTAGCTTGAGAGAATAGGTACCAGCCTTGGACCGTTTTAGGACCGTGGGCGGCGATGTCAGTGTGTTCCAGAAGACCAAGGCCCTCAAGGACCGCTGGTCCGCTCGAAGGGGCTGGCGGAACACAGACCACATACTGGTGGTAGGGGCGGCAAACCGCCGCGCTGGACTTGGGCTTGTAGTCCTTAAGGTCCTCAATCGTCATTGTCCCCGGTAGGGGGCCCTGGTTCACGCGGGCGACGATGTTGAAGGCCAACCGCCCCTCAAGCAGGCCGCGCGGCCCCTCGGCGGCGATCCGGCGAACCGTCTCGCCGTAAGCCGGGTTCTTTAGGACATCACCGGCCACATACTTCTGACCGTCAGACTTGGTGAAATAGGCGGTGGCATCGGCCCCCTTGGCCTGGGGGAAGGGGCTGGTGATCATGTAGGCGAGCCGAGGACTAACCTTGAACCCTTGGTCAGCCAGATGCTCAGCATCAGCAAAAAGAGACGACCAAGGCAGTTTGCCGTGTTCAGCTTGGGCCATGGACAGCATGGCCACCGCGCCCGGAACCCCGGTTGCACGGCCGCTGGTGACCGCGGCAAAGAACGACAGAGGCTTGCCGTTATCGCCATAGAAGAGCTCAGGAGTCGCCGCAGCAGGCGCGGTCTCGCGGCCATTATAAGCGCTAACCTTGCGGGTGTTGGCGTCGTAATAGGTCATGAAGGCTCCGCCCCCCAGACCCGAGCTTTGCGGCTCAACAAGGCCGAGCACGGCTTGAATCGCCACGGCGGCGTCCACCGCTGACCCGCCCTTGCGCAGCACTTTGAGGCCGGCCTCCACGGCCAAGGGATTGGCGGCAGCCACCATGCCTTTCGATTTCACCGTCGGTGACTTGGCGAGTGCCGGTTCAGCCATGGCCACCAGCGCCATGAGCGTGATTAGAGCTTTGGAGATGGAGGTCACGGGCACCACGCGGTGAGTCGAAGAAATTTCGCCCACCATAGCGACGCCCGCGTGGACAACCAACGCCTAGCCGTGGTCTTGCTGCGCATATGAGCATTGCCCACCCCGGACCACGAAATCTGATCACCGATGTGCCGGGATTGCGCGTGGGACAGGCCCATGACGCGGGCGCGCGCACCGGAGTTTCCGTGATCTTGCCCGACGACCGTGCTGTCTGTGCAGTTGACGTGCGCGGGGGAGGCCCCGGCACCCGAGAAACCGATGCTCTGGCTCCCGAAAACTTGGTGGAGGCCATTGATGCCGTCGTGCTGTCTGGAGGATCGGTCTACGGACTGGCGGCGGCTGACGGCGTGACGGCATGGTTGGGCGCGCGCGGGCGAGGCTACGGTTTAGTGGGGCGCGCCGGAGTGCCGCCTTCACCAGTGGTGCCGGCGGCTATTCTGTTTGACGTGGCGAATGGGGGAGATCGAAGTTGGGGCGAGGATCCGCCCTATCAGCGGTTGGGGCGACAAGCTATCGAGGCCGCCGGCCTGGACTTCGCCCTCGGCACCTCCGGCGCCGGATATGGTGCCATGGCCGGTAGCCTAAAGGGCGGCACGGGTTCGACCTCAGTCATCGCTTCTGACGGGATTACGGTCGGAGCCTTGGTCTGTGTGAACAGCTATGGTGCCGTGGTGGCTCCGGGCGGGCGTAGCTTCTGGGCCGCGCCTTTCGAGCTGGGTGATGAGTTCGGAGGTTTGGGTTCAGTTGGCCTCGTGGCGGCACCCGATGATTGGGGTTTGGCCAAGGCTGATCCGATTGCGCGGACCAATACGACCATCGCCTGCGTGGCCACCGATGTGGCCCTGACACCGGCGCAAGCCAAGCGGGTGGCGATCATGGCGCAAGACGGCTTGGCTCGTGCGATCCGGCCCATTCATGCGCCGTTTGACGGAGATGTGGTGTTTGCGCTCTCCACCGCCGCGCGGCCGTTGCAAGGCGGTGACTTCACGATTGCCCGGATCGGAGCGCTGGCCGCCGATGTCTTGGCCCGTGCCGTGGCGAGGGCGGTCTTTGAGGCCACCGCGTGGCCAGGCACCGACGTGCGTTGTTGGCGGGATTTGACGTCTTAGCGGCACCGCCCGCTTGCCCCGAAGGCTCGGTAGCTCCATATGGCGGCCATGGATGAAAACCTATTAGCCGATGTCGTCAAAGCCGCGATTGCCGCCGGAGCCGATGCCGCCGAAGCCGTAGGTGCCGAGCGCCGAGCTTTGGGCATCAATGTCCGTCTGGGCAAGCTGGAGGAGGTGGAGCGCGAAGAATCTCGCGATCTGGGTCTGCGGGTATTTGTCGGCAAGCGCCAGGCCACGGTCTCGGGCTCTGATATCTCGGCAGCGGCGAGGGCAAAACTGGTCGAGCGCGCCGTCGCAATGGCTCGCCTCGCCCCGGAAGACCCCTACGCTGGTCTCGCCGACCCCATCCTCTATGCTAAGGGCCCCCACCAGGACCTGGACCTGTTCGACCCGACGGAGCCCAATCCTGAGGCTTTGGAAGACACCGCCCGGATTGCCGAAGACGCCGCCCGGGCCATGCCGCGCATAACCAATTCCGAGGGTGGCTCGGCCTCAGCCTCACAGTCGGAGTGGCGGTTCGTCACTTCCAACGGCTTTTCCGGAACCCACAAAGCCTCGGGTTTTTCCATCGGTGCGTCAGTGGTGGCGGGCGACGGTGAGGAAATGGAGAGCGGCTATGACGGCCGCTCTGCCCGCTGGCACGCCGATCTGCCGGGGGCTGAGGCCATCGGTCAGGAAGCCGGTCGCCGGGCTGCCGCACGACTGGGGGCCCGCAAGATCGACTCAACCACCGCGCCTGTGATTTTCGAAAACCGACTGGCGACATCGCTGATCGGCCCGTTGCTGGGGGCGATCAGCGGCCCAGCCATTGCCCGGGGGTCCTCATTCCTGAAGGACAAGCTTGGCCAGCAGATCTTCACCAAGGGCATCAACATCATCGATGATCCGCACAAGGTGCGAGGTCTGGGATCATCCCCCTACGACGATGAAGGCGTGGCCAACCGGGTGTGGTCCCTCATCGAAGACGGCGTCTTGACCACCTGGATGCTGAACTCGGCCTCAGCCCGACAACTGGGCCTGACCTCCACCGGCCACGCCTCGCGTGGGTCTGCGGGGCCCTCCGGGGTCGGCACCTCGAACCTAACCGTCCAACCCGGCACCAAGGACCAGGCGCAGCTGATGGCTGATGCCGGGTCGGGCGTGCTGATCACCTCGATGTTTGGACCATCGCTCAACGGCAATACTGGAGACTGGTCGGTTGGCTGTGCGGGCTTCTGGTTCGAGGGCGGCCAGATCGCCTATCCGGTGACCGAGATCACTGTGGCCGGCAATCTGATCGACATCTATGCCCGACTGATCGTCGGGTCTGACCTAGAGATTCGGGGTTCGGCCAATTCCCCCTCGATCCTGGTGGACGGGCTGGCCATTGCCGGGAAATGAGCCTGCACCAAGCCGACCTAGAGCTGATCCTGGACGCCGCCCGTGAGGCAGGCGCTTTGGCGCTGAAGCTGCGACGGGAAGGCCTGACCACGGAATATAAGCCCGGCGATTCGCCCGTCACCAATGCCGATCTCGCCACCGACGCTCTGCTGACGACCCGCCTGCGTGGCGCGCGACCCGACTATGGTTGGCTGTCAGAGGAGACCGCCGACAACACCGATCGGCTGGCCGCCACCCGCACCTTCGTGGTCGACCCCATTGACGGCACGCGGTCCTTCCTGAAGGACAAACCGTGGTGGAGCGTCTGCATCGCCGTCGTCGAAGCCGGCCGTCCAATCGCCGCTGTGGTGTTCGCCCCTGATGTGGATGAGGCCTATGCGGCGACTCTCGGCGGTGGCGCAACCCTCAATGGTCAGTCCATCACCGCCAGTGCCCGCAGTATCCTCGAAGACTGCGCCATGGTCGGCGACCAAGCCATGTTCGACCATCCCGCCTGGCCGACCCCCTGGCCCGCCATGCGCGTCGCCTCACGCAACTCCACCGCCTATCGGATGTGCCTGGTGGCCGGTGGTGCCTTTGACGCTACCACCACCCTGGCACCGAAGGCCGACTGGGACCTTGCTGCAGCCGACCTGATTGCCGTGGAGGCCGGTGCGACCTGTTGCGACCACAAGGGACGGGGCTTTGTCTATAATCGTGCAATTCCCCAGCAACCCAGTCTTGTATGTGCTGCGCCCGGCCTTGTGCCATTGATCCTAGAACGCACCTCGCCTATCGAATTGCGACGCTAATCCTCCCCAAGGACTCTCGCCCATGCCCCACAGTCAGCTCCTGCACCTCGTCATCGGCGGCGAACTGGAAGACGTGGAAACCGTCAAGTTCCGCGACCTGTCGAAGATCGATTTGGTCGGGGCCTATGCGAGCTATGGCGAAGCCGCTGCGGCTTGGCGCGCCAAGGCCCAGTCAACCGTCGACAATGCGTTGATGCGCTATTTCATCATCCACGCCCATAAGCTGCTGAACCCGGACGAGGATGATGACCACCACTGAGCCGGCCTAGCTGTTCCATCGATAGTGACCCATTGCCGCATGGGGCCACATGCCTGCGAGGGAGTCTTCACGCGTGCCATCACCGATGTTCTGCACAATGCGGGGGTGATCCCCGACCGCGACCACCACAGCAACGTGGGGCGCATTTCGGAACACCAGACGCCAGGTGAGTAGATCGCCCATCGCTAAAGGTTTAGGGAAGCGAGCCCCGAGGACTTGCGATGATGCCCGCCAGACTTGCGCACCCTTTCGAACCCAATAGGTTTCGAGGTTTAAGACCCGGCGATGGTCGATATTTGTATCGGGTGCGCGCAATCCCCAGGCCTTTGGATAGGCGGAAAAAGCGCGAGCCATGTCCTCGTGGATTAGTTGCTGAAGATCCAAATTCCATGCATCGCGGGCAGCTCGAACGACCACATCGGCGCAGACACCCGTCTGACGCGGGACATCACCCTTGGGGTAGGTCAATCGGCGGTAGGCCGGGTCATAGCCCGTGGTGACGCCCACTTGCCGCCGCGCTGCCAAGGCGAGGGCACTTCCTTGTTCGGCACGGGCTGAGGCCGGAAAGAAAGGGGAAGACCCCAAAGCACACAGCAGCGCCCGGCGTGTCTGCATAGACCTACTCCCGCTTGACCAACCCATCCGTCAGCAACCGACCCCACATGTTGGAACGGAAATCCGCCTTGATTGCGGCCTCGTCATAGGCGGAGCTATCGACCCACTCTAGGAAGCTCTGACCCTCGGGTTCGCCCTCGGCGAGATAGCGCTCGAAGGTGTAGTCCAACACGCCGGTCTTCCCGGCCTTCACGTGCAGGTATTTTAGGGAGAGCTGTTCCAGCGCCTCACGGATCGGCACGCCCTTGCGGAAGTGAAGGTAGAAGACGCTCATGATGCCCGCGCGGTCCGCCCCGGACTTGCAGTGCAACAGGGCAGGATATTCTAGGGTTTCGAAGAGGGCCTTGGCCCCATGCACCCGGGCACGGCTGGGGACCTCGCGCGACGTGATGGTGAAATCCACCAGGGTTAGGCCCAGCTTTTCGCAGGCATCCTTCTCCAGGGCGTGGAAGCTGGCGTCGAAGCCGCCCCGCAGATTGACGATGGTCTTGATGCCCCCTGCCTTCCATTTGGCCAGCTGAAAGGGCCAGGGTTGGTTGGTGCGCAAGAGTTCATCGCTGACCCAATGGGCATTGGAGAATCGCAGGCGCAGATAGGCGTGATCGTTCCAGAGATAATCCAGATAGGTGGCAAATCGCCCGCGCGGCGTGACAAGATCAAAGTCGGCCAAGACGGGCTCCGGAACTGCTCAAACCCATAACTAGTCGGACGCGGGCTGGAACGGAAGTCGCTACGCCCCCAAATGACGTCAACCTTGACTTCCGGCCCCTGACAGACGACCCCAAGGATCATGATGCCTGCAATCCCAGAGCCCGCCGAACTGTCGGCCAGCGCCCTGATCAGCCGAATTGCGCGGGTCTATATGGTGCCGCGCTGGAAGGCCTGGGTTGGGGCGTTGGTCGCCGCGATCTTGGTGGCGGGATTGAGCGCCAAGCTGATCGCGATACTGCAGCCAGCGGTCAATGATTTGATGGTGGCCCATAAGCCAGGCGCTTTACTGGCAATCCCGTTCACCATTGCCGTATTGGCCCTGGCACGCGGCCTAGCGCAGGTGGTCCAAGCCACGCTCATCAACCAGATGGGCAATGCGGTGGTCGGCGACGTGCAGGTGCAGCTGTTTGGTAAACTGGTGCGGGCAGACTTGGCTAGATTGCGGACCCAACATTCGGGGTCTTATGTGTCCTCGGTGCTTTATGACGCCGGCCTGATCCGCGAGGCGGCGACGTCTGGGGTGATCAACTACACCCAACACCTGCTGACCGTGATCGGAGCGATTGCGGTGATGGTGTCCACCGATCTCTATCTCTCTCTGACGCTGGTGGTCGCGGCACCACTTGCCACCACGATCATGCGGCGGTTTTCCAA